>NZ_JBQCVG010000003.1:0-212919 GCF_051958615.1 Neisseria sp. P0009.S008 | reverse complement strand
CCAGTAGCGCCGGTATCACCTTTGGCACCAGTTGCGCCGGTTGCACCAGTAGCGCCAGTAGCACCAGTTGCGCCGGTATCACCTTTAGCACCAGTTGCGCCGGTTGCACCAGTAGCGCCAGTAGCACCAGTTGCGCCGGTATCACCTTTAGCACCAGTAGCACCGGTATCACCTTTTTCGCCTTTTTCGCCAGCAGCGCCGGTATCACCTTTAGCACCGGTATCACCTTTAGCACCAGTTGCACCAGTTGCACCGGTATCACCTTTAGCACCAGTTGCGCCGGTTGCACCAGTTGCGCCGGTTGCACCAGTAGCGCCAGTAGCGCCGGTATCACCTTTGGCACCAGTTGCGCCGGTTGCACCAGTAGCGCCAGTAGCACCAGTTGCGCCGGTATCACCTTTAGCACCAGTTGCGCCGGTTGCACCAGTAGCGCCAGTAGCACCAGTTGCGCCGGTATCACCTTTAGCACCAGTAGCACCGGTATCACCTTTTTCGCCTTTTTCGCCAGCAGCGCCGGTATCACCTTTAGCACCGGTATCACCTTTAGCACCAGTTGCACCGGTATCACCTTTAGCACCAGTTGCGCCGGTTGCACCAGTAGCGCCGGTTGCACCAGTAGCACCGGTATCACCTTTAGCACCAGTTGCACCGGTTGCACCAGTTGCGCCGGTTGCACCAGTAGCACCAGTAGCACCAGTAGCACCAGTAGCACCAGTAGCACCAGTTGCGCCAGTTGCGCCGGTTGCACCAGTAGCGCCAGTAGCGCCGGTATCACCTTTTTCGCCTTTTTCGCCAGCAGCGCCGGTATCACCTTTTTCGCCTTTAGGGCCAGCAGGACCAGTATCGCCTTTTTCGCCTTTAGGACCAGTTGCACCACCACCGATTACGCTCAGGGTGTATTCGTTAGTGCCGTTTGAGGTCATTGTCAAACCGTGACCAGCGATCAGTTTCAGAGGATTGTTTGTTGAATTTGGATTGTATTTGAATGTACCTTCAGCAGGTGAGCTACCGCTGCCATTGTGGCCTGAGAATACAAACGGATTCAGGTTTTCGATGCGGTTTGCTACGGCAAACAATTGAGAGCCGTTGATTGCATCGGTAGAAGTTGCATTGATACGACCTGCGGCAACGTTTTGGATTTGACGTTCGTTACCTGCAGAACCTACAGACAATACTGCGCCGTTGCCCAAGCCGCTGGTTGCGCCTGCGAAGCCGCTGTAAGTGTAGCTGCCAACAGTAGCAGTGTTAGTAGGTACGAATGCGCTGGTTGTAGAACCATTACCCAGGGCTACGCTGTTTTCGATAGTAGATTTAGCTTCCGTACCCAAAGCCAGAGTGTTTTGGGCTGTTGCTTGAGCACCGTTACCCAGAGCAGTTGCAAACTTGCCGTTAGCTTGAGAGAGGCGACCCAATGCGATGGCTTGTTCTGAAGTGGCTTGGCTTTGTACGCCCAAAGCCACTGCGTATTTACCAGTTGCTTGAGCAGCAGGACCGAATGCAGAAGCGGAAGTACCGTTAGCTACGGAACCGCGACCGATTGCTACGTCAGAACCTTGTTTGGCTTGAGCGTCGCCACCCAATGCTACCGCGCCGTTTGCCAGGGCTTGAGAACGTTGACCGATGGCAGTTGCTACGATACCGGTTGCTTGAGAGTCGGTACCAATCGCCATTGCAGAACCGGCATTATTTACTACGCCGTCGCCATCAGAACCAGTAGAAGTACCATTAGCTTTAGCGTTATAACCTACTGCAATGTCAGCAGTTTGAGAAGCACTTGATTTAAAACCTACTGCAATAGAGTTATTACCAACTGCTTGAGCAGCTTCAGCCGCAGTCATAGAACCACCGACCGCAACAGAGCTTACACCAGCAGCATTAGCTGATGTACCACCAGCAAAAGAGGCTGTACCGGTTGCTTTTGAGGCCGCTCCAATAGCAACT
The DNA here is from genome assembly GCF_051958615.1 of Neisseria sp. P0009.S008. Classification (NCBI taxonomy): domain Bacteria; kingdom Pseudomonadati; phylum Pseudomonadota; class Betaproteobacteria; order Neisseriales; family Neisseriaceae; genus Neisseria; species Neisseria sp. P0009.S008. The sequence goes on along the minus strand of NZ_JBQCVG010000003.1, from coordinate 210,978 downwards.
GCATTTGTACCTGTTGCGGTAGCTTCGGTTGAAATAGCAACAGAATGTTGGCCGGTCGCGCTACTACCACCCAATACCACCACCTCTGCTTGAGCAGCACTAGAAGCCATTAAGACACCTGCCACTGCAACTACAGCAGCTACGGCTTTACGCTTGTCGGAAGCGGATTTTTTGCCGTGTGCATGGCTGATTTCAGAAACCGCAGTCCATGTCTGGGTCGAGTGGTTCCAAATAACTTTAAAGACTTTATTCATATCGATTTTCCTGTAAGGGGTTTGATTTCTTTTGGGACGTGTTGCTCGACCATAAACTGCTTGTCCATATATATGCCGCACTTCAGAGTCTCCCCTTTATGCGGTTTTACGTCGTAATCTCTCGTATGCAATTCCCGTGCCCAAAGTCTCCTCGGCCGAATAACAGCTAAAAGCCTGTTTTATGGGATTTTATGCTGATACATTTTGGGAAGCTTGTGAAGTTTGGGAAACGATGTGCCGTTTTTTTGTCAGCTTGTTTCTTAACAAGTCACTTTTTGTTAGCTTCTTTCAATGCATTCGGAATCCTGACTCAAATTTTATATGCTTTTGGTTTCGTAAATTGACTCTTCCGATAAAGTGTTATTTTTTCGACTTCAACGGTCATGCCGGTTAGATTTACTTGTTGCTTTTTAAACGCTTTTATAACAATATGATTTCACTTAATATTTTTAAACAGAAATGATTATTAAATATTATACGAATAGGATATTTTAGTGATAGATTTGGATGTCGGCTTTTATTTAGATAATTAATGAATTTTGTATTGAAAGTTGGTTTAAAACGTGTAAAAGCTTTGCATAGCCTGTTTTCAGACGGCCTTTAACGTTTTCTAACATATAAATGGTGAATAAATGATACGAATTTATGCGCTATTGAGCCGATAGATAAGATTAAAAAGGCAAGTGTAAAACTTGCCTTTACGTTTGGGATTTGTTTGTTCTCTATTGTAGAAAACTGTGTTGTTTTCAGGCGGCCTTACCAACGGAATGTTTGGGTCACGCCTGCGGAAGCGCCGTTGTTGCCGGCATAGCCGTAGCCGCCGGTATGGCTGAAGGCGCAGGCGGTGAGTGTGGCGAGGGTTAGGATGAGGAGGATGTGTTTCATATTTTTTCTCTGAGTGGGTTAGTTTTAGGCTTGGGCGACGTTGTGTTGCCGTATTAATCCGACTGGCTGGGGCTTGGTTGTTTTATCCTGATTTACAGTTAGACCGCTAAATTGTTTGATGATTGAAGAAGGCCGTCTGAAAACGGGTTTCACGATATTGAAACTTTGTTTTCAGACGGCCTTTATTTTATATCAGCTTATTAGTGGCGGAAATGGCGGATGCCGGTTACGACCATGGCGATGCCGTGTTCGTCCGCTGCGTCAAAGACTTCTTGGTCGCGCATGGAGCCTGCGGGATGGATAATGGCTTTGATGCCCTGCTCGGCAATGACATCTACACCGTCGCGGAATGGGAAGAAGGCATCGGAAGCGGCACATGCGCCGTTGAGGTCGAGATTGGCATCTTGCGCTTTGCGGGCGGCGATGCGGGTGCTGTCCACGCGGCTCATTTGGCCTGCGCCGATGCCGTAGGTTTGACCGCCTTTACCGAAGACGATGGCGTTGGATTTGACGTATTTTGCGACGTTCCAAACAAACATCAAATCATTCCATTCCTGCTCAGTCGGTTGGCGTTTGGAGACGACTTTCAAATCGGCGCGGCTGATGCGGTGGATGTCGGGCGTTTGTACCAACAGTCCGCCGCCGACACGTTTGAGTTCGAAGCGGTTCGCGCCTGCTTCTAGAGGCACTTCCAATACACGCACGTTTTTCTTGGCGGCGGCGATTTCGAGGGCTTCGGCGGTAAACTTCGGCGCCATGAGGACTTCCATAAATTGGTTGTCGGTAATTTGTTTGACGGTTTCGCCGTCTACTTCGCGGTTGAAGGCGATGATGCCGCCGAATGCGCTGGTGGTGTCGGTAGCGTAGGCAAGTTTGTAGGCATCCAAGGTATTGGAGGCGATGGCGACGCCGCACGGATTGGCGTGTTTCACGATCACGCAGGCCGGTGCGTCAAAGGATTTGACGGCTTCCCATGCTGCATCGGCATCGGCGATGTTGTTGTACGACAATTCTTTGCCTTGCAGTTGTTGGTATGCGGCGAGGCTGCCTGCGGCGGGGTACACATCGCGGTAGAAAGCGGCGCGTTGGTGCGGGTTTTCGCCGTAGCGCATATCTTGCACTTTAATCCAGCTCTGGTTGAACTGGCTTGGGAATTCGCCGATTTGGGGCTGGCCGCTCAAGACGTCGTCTGAAAGCGAGGTCAGGTAGTTGGAAATCATGCCGTCGTATTGGGCGGTATGACTGAATGCTTTGCGTGAGAGGTTGAAACGGGTTTTGTCGCTCAATGCGCCGTTGTTGGCTTCGAGTTCGGCGGCGATGGCGGGGAAATCGGCGGTATCGGTAACGATGGCGACGTGTTTCCAGTTTTTCGCGGCAGAGCGCACCATGGTCGGGCCGCCGATGTCGATGTTTTCAATCGCGTCTTCCAGTGTGCAGTTTGGTTTGGCGATGGTGGCGGCGAAGGGGTAGAGGTTGACGCACACGAGGTCGATGTTGCCGATGCCGTGTTCTTCCATCTTGGCGACGTGTTTGTCCAAATCGCGACGGCCGAGGATGCCGCCGTGGATTTTCGGATGCAGGGTTTTCACGCGGCCGTCGAGCATTTCGGGGAAGCCGGTATAGTCGGCAACTTCGATAACGGGAACGCCTGCATCAGCCAAGAGTTTTGCTGTACCGCCGGTAGAGAGGATTTCAACACCGAGCTTGGTCAGGGTTTGGGCAAATTCGACTGCACCTGTCTTGTCGGATAGGCTGATCAGGGCGCGTTTGATGGAAGACATTTGGATTTCCTTTGTTGAAGGTTTAATCAGTATGGGATGAATTTTCAGGGTGGTATTATCCCCCAGTTTCGCATTTTTGGCAGTAGGTTTTTGCAAATATTGTTAACAATTTTATTGTAAAAGGCCGTCTGAAACTTGGTTTCAGACGGCCTTTTGCTTTTGCCTATTTAAATCCCATTTTCTTTGCTACCCATACTGCGCCCGCCATGCCTGTACATAATGGCATGAGTAAGGCAACGGGGGCGTAGGTGAGCTCCAAAATAAAGGCTATGGCGGTCAGGGGCATTTTGAGGGAAACACCGAGGAAAACGGCGGCGCCGACAATGGCCGCGCTTTCAGAGGACATTTCAGGAAAAACACTGTTCCACGCGGCGGCAGCGGCAAAGGCGATGGTACTACCGAGCATCATGGACGGGGTAATCAGACCGCCGTATGCGCCGACGGCAAGCGCCATTAAGACGACCAACCATTTGACGGCGGTCAGCTCAAGGCTGTGTTGCCAGTCGGTCAATCCGCCAAAGGTCAGTTGATTGCCTGCTTTGCCATTGCCCAAAATTTCGGGAAACCAAATGGAAATTACGCCGATGAGTGCAAACATACAGACGGCCAAGGGAATGATTTTGACATTGTCGCGTTTAATGAGGGGGAACTTTTGGGCGGTACGCTGGAAAAAGACGGCGGTTGCGCCCAGTATCGGGCCGATGATGGCGGAAAACCAAAGTAATGAGGTGTTGATGGGAAGGTCGGTCGGATGATATTGCTGCACGTCGCCCAAACCGATGCGCGCGACGGCGGTGGCGATGACTGAAGTCAGCAATGCGGCGGCGACGGCTTGCTGCGTCCACAAGCCCAGCATGACTTCGAGGATGAAAAGTGTGGACGCGAGCGGCACGTTATACACGGCTGCCAAACCTGCACCCGAGGCGCAAGCAATGACCAGCCTTGCTTCGTCTTCGCTCAACCCGAAACGGTTGACACCGACTGAAGCAAAGGCGGCGGTCATTTCGCGCGGTGCAACTTCACGGCCGAGCGGCGAGCCAAGCCCGACGGTAATGATTTGCAACAGGGCATGGCTGACGGTTTCAAACAACGGAAAGCCGGCAAGCGGATTTTTAACCACGGCTTTGATACTCGGTTGCGGCCTGCCGTGGCGTTTGAGCAACCACCACCCCAAGCCGACCACCGCGCCACAAAAAACCATCACGCCGATACGCCGCGCAGGACTTGCCTGCGATACGCCCTCCCTGAAAGAAATGTATAGGCCGTCTGAACCATAACCATAGGCAAGATGTTGAATCGCGTGCATGATTTCAGTTAATACAATGCCGACCATGCCGCCGATAATGCCGGTAATGATGAGGGCGGCCCAAAGTTTATGCGTTTCTTTCACGGGATTTGACTTGAGGTAGTAATGGTTTGATAAAAACGTTTTTTAAGGGGACTATTGTCCGCCTAAGGGATAGTTTTGGGGGGCAACGTGGGTTTTGCCGTTATAAGGGAAAATATATTTCTGATTTTTATAATTTTTCTTTCCTGATACGCCGCTGAGTTTTGCAGCCAACGCCCATACGCCGGATACGGCAGGACGGCTTTTGTCAAAAGCAATTTTGGCTTCCAAGCTGGTATATCTGTCTTTGCAGTTTCGTTTTTCACGCCCTTTCAATTCATCGCAATCGCCAAAATATGCGCCGTTATCGTTACCGTTGATAATTAAGCTTTTACGGACACGGTTGCTATTATCGGTAAACAGGAAATTTTCTCCGGTTGTCGTTTCACCCTGACCTGTATAACCTGATTCGACAGTGTATCCCCAGTTTTGCTCACCCATCTGGACAAACCGCCAATCCTTATTCTCCGGCACATCCCCCCATGCGCCAATTTCATCTCTTCCATGCAGCTTGATTGCCCACTTGCTGCCTGCTTTTTCCAAAACAAACAATTCCGCCAGACCCGAAGAAGCATGCGCGTCCTGTTTTACTTTTTTCTCCATATCGTAGGCAAAACCAGTGTACAACACATAGCGCGTGGCTTTGCCGTTGCGCGTTACGGTATGGTCGGCAACGGGTTTCATGCAATACATAATATTGTCAGATGCTGTCTCACTGTCTTTCGGCGGCTTGGCGAGCTGGCATTTGTGCGCGGCAAGCGGTCGGTTGTAATACTTGGCAATGACGGCCTGTACGGAGGCTTTGTCGTTATCGGGTGCAGCCGACGCCAAAATAGGGCAGGCAAGCAAAAGCAGGGAGATGATGCGTTTCATAGAAATTTTCCCAAAATGTTTTATTGAAAAAAGATACTGCTTACTTCAGGCCGTCTGAAACCGTTTTCAGACGGCCTTTTTGTGTTTGTTACTGACACGCGCCAACATACCGGCGACAAAAGTGGACACAATAACGACGGTAATGCCCATCGCAGACATAGCACTTAAATGTTCGCCCAAAATTAACACCGCCATGATAACGCCAATGACAGGCTCAAGCGAAATCAGCAGACCGGAGACGTTGGCAGGGACTGTGTTCATGCCTTTGTTCCACAACAGATAGGCAAGCCAACTACAGCCAATCCCCATATACAAAATCGACAGCGTACCGCCCCATGACCAGTTGATTTGATAGCTGTCTGCCAACACCAGCGAAAACGGCAGACACAACACCGCCGCCGCCGCCATGGAAGCCGCGGTAAATGCGGGCACGCCGATACGGGCAATCATCTGCTGGCTCGGACGTATCACGCCAGCAAAACCCAATCCCGCAAGCAAAATCAACAGACAGCCGAACCAGTCAATCGTACCGCCCTCTTCTGCACCGCCCATTACCATCATGCCCACGCCGGCAAACGCCACCGCACAGCAAATCCAGTGGTAAAGTTTGGCTTTGTCGTTGAAGAAGAAATGACCGACAAAGACCACCAGCAAAGGCTCCAACCCCACCATGGTAACCGCGCTGGCAGCGGATGTATATTTCAAACCGATAAACTGGAGCATCAAAACGACAACGTAGTTGACAAAGGAGATCCACAGCAACGGTTTCCATTCGCTCCGCGGAATCCTACCCAAATGACGGCGGCACGACGGCAGCACCATCAATGCGGCAATCAACAACCGCGCCTCAACCATCAGCGTCGGGTCGAGCATCTCATAGGAGTACTTGGCAGCGATAAACGAGCTGCCCCAGATTAACAGTGCGAGTATTTGGTAAAGCATGGTTCAACTCATGGCAAAAAATTAATCGTTTCTTCTCTGGCTTTCAGACGGCCTGAAGCCTTTTCAAGCTGTTTTTATTTTGATTGTGTCAGCGAATCCAAAAAGTCGAAGAGTTTGGCATTCATTTCACTGAAATCCGCCGCTTCGATTTTATCCGGATGTTGGACATAAGTTTGGGCTTGACTTTGTTCGGCCACATTTTCGCGCCCGTCCGCCGCAATCAGCAGCCCGACGGCTTCGCGGTCAAACTCCAAATGGGCTTGGAAGGCATAATGTTTGGGCGCAAAACGGATAATCTGGCGCGGACAGCCTTTGCTGGTTGCCAACACAACCGCCTCATTCGTCAATCCGGGCATGTCGCCGTGCCAATGGCCGGTATTCAGGGTTTTGCCCAACAGGGAAACATGGGCATCCGCCAAACCTTCCGCCGTCAGCTCAATCGGGTAAATGCCGATTTCACGCTCAGGGCTGCGCGTGTGGCGCGCACCGTAGGCAACGGATAAAAGCTGCGCACCCAAACACACGCCGACAATATATTTATCCGCCGCCATTGCCTGACACATCAGGCGCAGCTCGGATTGGGGGTCGTAATACGGGAATGCCTGTCTGTCTTCATCAGGCGATTGCGGCCCGCCCATCACAATCAAAAAATCTATATTGTCCACATTATCAGGCAGAGCTTCCCTTTCGTACACTTTGGTTGCACTGATGTTATGGCCGCGCCATTGCGCCCATTTCAAATATGCTCCCGGCACTTCAAATGCCTCGTGCAGGATGAAATGGATATTTAATTTATTCGGATTTTGCATTGTTATTTCTCCTTCGACCGTCAGGACGGGTTGCCCTGCAGTATTACAGCATACCGTGCTGTTGTAATTTTTTACGCAAGGTATTGCGGTTCAAACCCAAAATAACGGCAGCTTTAGACTGATTGCCGCCGCATTGCTCCATCACGCAGGCAAGCATCGGCTTTTCAACTTGGTGCAACACCATATCGTACACGCCGCAAGGTTCCGTGCCATCCAAGTCTTTGAAGTATTGTCGTAAGTTTTGTTCAATACATTGCGCAATGTCAGTAGTCGTTTGATTCATCGTGATGTCTTTCTGTAGATTTGTTTTTAGATGATGAGGCCGTCTGAACATTCAGACGGCGTTTATTTAATTTGATTGAGAAATTTACCCTATTCAATTCTTATTTTTTTATCAAAATCTTATACTGCAATAGATTTCTGTAATTTACTATCCCAAAATGCCCTCCATATCCCGTTTTCTTGAGCCAGATAGATAACAAATGTTTTAATAAATTAAACATAGGGTTTCCTGAAACCATCTCCTTATGCAACCTACTCCTCAAAGCAAGTAATCTTGCCAACCTTTTCTCCATCAGGTTCGATTTCTGCTACATGAGTTCCATCTTTATTACTCCAAAAGAAACGCCCGTCTTCCTCATACCAAGGCTTGCCCAGTACATACCAAGCTTTATCCAAACTGTCACCTGGGTGGATGGTTTCGCATGTTGCTTTATCCTTACCTGCACTCAGCATACAAGCATCATGTTGACGACAATCAGGATTCATGCACCTGCCCTTGTCTTCATTCCAATAGCGATCCATTAATTTACAGGCTATCAGATTGTAGTCATAAGCATAAATACCAAATCCTGTCAGCACCAGTATGGCTATGCCGAAGCGTTTGAAGCGTAGGGGCAATTTCATATTTACTTCCAAAAAAGAAAAAGGCCGTCTGAAACTCTTCAGCCTTCCCGATAGTGGCATACCCAAAGGTCGGTTTTTTCTGAAAGCGTCTCAAGATAGGCAGCAAGGGTGTCGTATTGTGCCGCGACGCTGTCCAAGAGGTTGATGTCTCGGCGTGTTTGTTCGCCGTCGGGCATTTCGTCGATATACCAGCCGATGTGTTTGCGGGCGATGCGTACGCCGGCCACTTCGCCATAAAATTCATGCATGGCGCGGATGTGGTTCAAAATGGTGGCGTTGCATTCTGCCAAGCTCAAGGCCGGCGGCAAAACGCCGTGTTCTGCATAATGTTTTAAATCACGGAAAAGCCACGGCCTGCCTTGTGCGCCACGCCCTATCATGATGCCGTCGGCAGCGGTTTGCTTGAGGACGGCGACGGCTTTTTGTGGCGAAGTAATATCGCCGTTGACCCAAACGGGGATGTTTAGACGGCCTTTGGTTTCGGCAATCAGTTCGTAACGCGCTTCGCCTTTGTACATCTGCGTGCGCGTGCGGCCGTGGATGGCAAGGGCTGCTATGCCTGATTCTTCGGCAATTTTGGCGATGGTCGGCAAGTTTTGATGTTCGTCATGCCAGCCCAAACGGGTTTTGAGGGTAACGGGTACGTCCACCGCGTTGACAACGGCTTCCAAGATTTCGCCAACCAAAGGCTCGTTTTGCATCAACGCGCTGCCTGCCTGCACATTGCAGACTTTTTTGGCCGGGCAGCCCATGTTTATATCAATGACCTGCGCGCCTAAGCCGACGTTATACCGCGCGGCTTCCGCCATCTGCTGCGGATCGCTGCCGGCAATCTGCACGACCACAACTCCGCCTTCGCCTTCAAAATCGCTGCGGCGCAAGGTTTTTTTGGTATGGCGCAAACTTGGATCGCTGGTCAGCATTTCGCATACCGCCCACCCTGCGCCAAACTCGCGGCAAATCCGGCGGAACGGTTTGTCCGTAATGCCTGCCATGGGGGCAAGTGCGATGGGGTTGTCAATGAAATAGCCGCCGATGTGCATGATGTGTGCGCCAAGTTAAAAGGGCTGAAATTGTACAATTTTTAAGCAATTTTTCCAATCGTATTTACATGTTGCACAATGAAAAAGGCCGTCTGGAACTGAGTTTCAGACGGCCTTTTCAGCCACAATATTTAAATAAACAGCATAACAACCATCTGCACTGCGGCCTGAATCATGGCGATAATCGGCCAAATTAGTTTGGCCAGCAGACCGGTAAACAACAGGATCAGGATAATCCATGTGCCGTATGGCTCGATTTTACGGAACTGCATGGACTGTTTGGCGTTAAGGAAGGTATCGATAAAAATACCGCCGTCCCAAGGTAAAATCGGAATCAGGCTGAATGCGACCCAAATCGAGTTTACCATCACGCCGTAACCGGCCATCTGCACCAACGGCGCTTGATAAGACTCAGGCACATACGCGGAAAATACGACGACAAAGCCCCAAAAGAACGCCAAAATCAGATTGGCAATCGGACCTGAAATCGACACCCAACGCCACGCACGGCGCGGATCGCGGAAATTGCGCGAATCGATGGGCATAGGACGCGCCCAGCCGAACAGAAAACTGCCTATCATCAGACACACCAGCGGCACGACAATCGTACCGACAGGATCGATATGCGGCAGCGGATTGAGGGTCAAACGCCCAAACTGCTCGCCGGTATGGTCGCCCCAATACCGCGCCGTATAACCGCGTGCCACTTCGCGCACGGTAATGGCCAACAACACGGGCAATACTGCCAGCAGAAATACGCCTAAATCAAAATTTGCAAACATGGTTTTCCTTATCAAACATGCCGTCTGAAAACAGAAAATATCCTTTCAGACGGCCTGAGGCTTTAATCGTCTTCTTTTTTATTCGCACTGAAAAACTCTTTCAGCTCTTTCCAAGTAATGCCCTTACCTTGCGGATTCAATTTGAAGACTGGTTTGCCGTAATTGCTGTACACACTGTCGCCGATAATATTAATGGCCTTATGTGTGCCGTTGATTTGCATATACATGCGGGAAGCCAACATGCGGCCTTTGCGGTCGAGATAATAGTCGACAACAAGATTGTTACCGAATATCCTCTGGAAGCTAAGTGGCTGGTTATCACTTATGTTGACAGACATACTGAAAAATTCCCGCGCATTTTTATAATCTTCTTCTGTTGACCCTGGTTGAGGCGTTTTCTGTAATTTCGACAATTCTTCATCAAAAGCCTTAGCCATTGCCTTCATTACGACAGAATCATACTCCGGTTTCATGACATGACGTACACGATAGCGTGCATGGTTTGCCTTACCAAAGGCATCCATTTCTTTAAATACATATGCATCGGCAGGCATAGCCTTATTGGCACTCAAAAAAGCACGTACTCCCGCCTCTGCAATATGATCAAAAGGCATGTGTTTCGAATCACCGATTTCTTTCAAACTCACTTTTAAAGGTTCTTTAATCAAACGTTTGCCGATTTTCTCATCAGTGTACACATTAACAATGGCAGACACGCTGGCAGGCAGATCAACATAAATTTCCCATTTTTCCGCATCTAACTTCATAGGAAGTTTGATACTAAGTTTTTCATTGTGGTTGTTGATGACCAATTCAGGAATCATCTCAAATTGACGCGTTGACAAATCAACTGCCGACTCATAATTCAGATGAATCCCTTCCATGTAACTGGATATGGCAGGATATTTATCCAGATAATCAACGGCAACTTGTGCGATATTGCCATCCGGCAAGGCATCAAGCATTGCATTGCGGAACTCAGCCTCTTCTCGTTCAGAAAACTCCTGCTTCAAAGCAGCGTCGTCTTCTTGAGCAACCTTCATAGAGGATGCCGCCTCCCCCTCTTTGGCTTTGGCATCCTTTGCTTTCGCTTCGGCTTTCTTTTCCACCTTTTCATCTGCCAATACAGCTTCAGCCAATGGGCTGATATATATTCGAGAGCTGCCTGTGATGTTAAAGCTGCGGTCTTCTTTTAAAATACGGTCATTGGAAATCGACATTACCTCGTGTGCGGTTTTGTGATCCAAATTACTGCACGCGCTCAAACCAAATACCGCAGCAATGGCCAAACCAATTATCTTATTCATTTTGCCCAACCTTTTTGATTAAATGATTCCGTTAGTACAATTTAACACAAGGCAACGATTCCATAAAGGCTTCAAACAGCATGATTCATTGCTGCTCGCTATCATACCTAATTCAATCGCCCTATCTATTTCAAGCCCAAAGGCCGTCTGAAACTTCAAATCCAGTTTCAGACGGCCTTTGATTTCCTATTTAAAATGCCTTTGCTGTTTTACAGGCTGTAATACATTTCAAATTCCAGCGGATGAGGTGCCATACGGATACGGCGGACATCTTCTTCTTTGAAGGCGATGTAGCTGTCGATCCAGTCTTTGCTGAACACACCGCCGCGCAGGAGGAATTCGTGGTCGGCTTTGAGGGCGGCCAGTGCTTCTTCCAGAGAAGCACAAACGGTAGGCACCAATGCATCTTCTTCGGGTGGTAGGTCGTACAGGTTTTTATCGGCAGGGTCGCCCGGATGGATTTTGTTTTGAATACCGTCCAAACCGGCCATCAACAAAGCGGCAAATGCCAAGTATGGGTTGGCGGTCGGATCAGGGAAACGCGCTTCGATACGGCGTGCTTTGCTGCTGTTCACAGACGGAATACGGATGGAAGCGGAACGGTTTTTGGCAGAATATGCCAGTTTGGTCGGCGCTTCGAAGTGCGGCACGAGGCGTTTGTAGGAGTTGGTGGACGGATTGGTAATCGCGTTCAGGGCCTTGGCGTGTTTGATGATGCCACCGATGTAGTAGAGCGCGGTGTCGCTCAAGCCGGCATAGCCGTCGCCTGCAAACAGGTTTTGACCGTCTTTCCAGATGGATTGGTGGACGTGCATACCGCTGCCGTTGTCGCCCATAATCGGTTTGGGCATGAAGGTAGCGGTTTTGCCGAAGTTGTGGGCAACGTTTTGAATCACGTATTTCATGTCTTGGGTTTGGTCGGCGCGTTTAACCAAAGTGGCGAAGCGCGTGCCGATTTCCATTTGGCTGCCGGTACCGACTTCGGCGTGATGGACTTCCACTTCGATGCCGAGTTCTTCCAAAACATTGACCATGGCAGAACGCAGGTCTTGGCCGCAGTCAATTGGTGCAACAGGTGCGTAACCGCCTTTGACGGTCGGACGGTGGCCGGTGTTTTGACCGTCCATGTGCAGGCCGCTTGACCATGCGCCACTTTCGGAAGTGATTTCGTAACGGGTTTTGTGCATGTCGGTTTCAAATTCTACGCCGTCAAAAACGAAGAATTCAGGCTCTGGGCCGAAATAGGCAGTGTCGCCGATACCGGAAGATTTCAAGTAAGCTTCGGCGCGGCGGGCGATAGAACGTGGGTCGCGGTCATAGCCTTGGCCGTCGGCCGGGTCGATAACGTCGCAGGTAAAGACAACGGTGGTATCGTCGTAGAAAGGATCGACGAAGGCCGTAGACGCATCGGGACGCAACTGCATATCGGAAGCCTGAATGCCTTTCCAGCCACCGATGGACGAACCGTCAAACGCTTGACCGTTTTCGAACCATTCTTCGGGATCGTCGAGGACGATGCGGGCGGGGATGGTAAAGTGGTGCTGCTTGCCTTTGGTATCGGTAAAGCGCAAATCTACGAAGCGGGCTTCGCTTTCTTCAATCAGTTTTACAGCGTCTTTGATGGACATCTTCAGCTCCTGAGGGAATGGGTTTAAGTTGTTATTCTACCACGGTAAGGCCGTCTGAAATACATCAGGGCACCCGTTTTTACGCAATGAAATATAGTTTCAGACGGCAAGATTGTCAACAATATGCTTTGGGTTGTCTGTTCAAAAGCGGAATGCCCGCCCTTTTGTCCGAATGCCGACAAAACAGATGCCGTCTGAAAACAGTTCAGACGGCATCTGTTGTTTGGTTTGAAAACGATCAGCGAGGATAGCGGTTGCAGACAAATTCGTACTCAGCCTCTCCAACCGTACCTGGAACAACATAACTCCATTTGGCATAGGGTGGTGTACCAGAGATGATAGGGTTTCCCGATTCGAAATACCCCGTTACCGTCAAAGTCCTAGAACGTTTACCACTGCAATCCATTTCTTCCAACTTTTTAATTTTATTATAAAATTTTCCACTACTAAGCTTTTTCGGCTTGGCATACCTCATTTCAAACCATGCTCTATCGTCCGTACGGCTGTCTGCATCACCAAATATGGTAATATCACTGTCAATACTTACCAACACCCAATCCGCCGCCACCGCCGGCGTTGCCAACCCTAATGCAAATACTGCCAAGCACAACATCTTTTTCATGTCTGCCCCTTTCGTTCTTGTCAACAAAATAAAGTTAAATTGTAAAAAAGGAATGACTTTTTTTCAAGAAACAAATATTCCATCATGCTACCTGACAACCGTTTCAGACGGCATCGTTTCCATCTGTACGCTGCCGTTATAAAATAGCCGTCCCGTCTTTTGGAATACGACCATGACTACCCTCCCCCGTTACGCCGTTTTCGGCAACCCTGTTGCACACAGTAAATCGCCGCAAATCCATCAGCAGTTTGCGCTGCAGGAAGGTGCGGCCATCGAATATGGGCGCATTTGTGCCGAAATCGGCGGTTTTGCTGAGGCTATTGCGGCGTTTCGTGCAGAGGGTGGGCAAGGTGCGAATGTAACTGTTCCGTTCAAGCAGGAAGCTTTTGCGCTGGCGGACGAACATTCCGACCGCGCTTTGGCTGCCGGCGCGGTCAATACGCTGGTGTGGTTGGAAGACGGCAGAATACGCGGCGACAATACTGACGGTATCGGTTTGGCCAACGACATCATGCAAGTCAAAAATATTGCCATCGAAGGCAAAACCATTTTGCTTTTGGGCGCAGGCGGCGCGGTGCGCGGCGTGATTCCGGTTTTGAAAGAACACCGCCCTGCCCGTATCGTCATTGCCAACCGTACTCATGCCAAAGCCGAGGAATTAGCACAGCTTTTCGACATTGAAGCCGTCCCGATAGAGGATTTGAACGGCAGTTTTGATATCATCATCAACGGCACGTCCGGCGGTTTGAGCGGTCAGCTTCCTGCCGTCAGCCCTGAAATTTTCCGCAACTGCCGCCTTGCCTACGATATGGTTTACGGCGAAGCGGCGCAGGCGTTTTTGAACTTTGCCCAAAGCAACGGCGCGGCCGAAGTTTCAGACGGCCTGGGTATGCTGGTCGGTCAGGCTGCCGCCTCCTACCATATTTGGCGCGGATTTACGCCCGATATCCGCCCTGTTATCGAATACATGAAAGCCCTGTAACCATGTTCCGCATCATCAAATGGCTGATTGCCCTGCCCATCGGTATCTTCATTTTCTTCAACGCTTATGTGTACGGCAACATCATTACCTACCGCGCCGTCGCGCCCAGCAAAACCGCTTTCATGTCCATGCGCATGAGCCAGTTTGCAAAAGAAGGCCGCGATGTCGAGCTGGATTACCGCTGGGTGCCTTACGACCAAATCTCAGTCAACCTCAAAAAAGCCCTGATTGCTTCCGAAGACGCCAACTTTGCCGAACACAGCGGCTTTGACTGGAACGGCATCAAATACGCCATGAAACGCAATAAGCAAAGCGGCGAAGTTAAAGCCGGCGGTTCGACCATCAGCCAGCAGCTGGCGAAAAACCTGTTTCTCAACGAAAGCCGCAGCTACATCCGCAAAGGCGAAGAAGCGGCGATTACCGCGATGATGGAAGCTGTTACCGACAAAGACCGCATTTTTGAGCTGTATTTAAACTCAATCGAATGGCACTACGGCGTATTCGGCGCGGAAGCAGCGTCCCAGTATTTCTACAAGAAACCTGCCTCCGCCCTCACCCGCCAACAAGCCGCCAAGCTCACGGCGCGCGTTCCGGCTCCGCTGTTTTACGCAGACCACCCTAAGAGCAAACGGATGCACAACAAAACCAATATCATCTTACGCCGCATGGGTTCGGCAGAATTACCTGAAAGCGATATGGATTAATTTAAAAGGCCGTCTGAATATTTCAGACGGCCTTTGTTTTTAGGCTTTCTCTTCCGGCTCCGGTACGTCAAACACTTGGCGCAGGTAAGCGAGGAAGGTGTTGTTGGTGGTCATGGTTTTGCCCGGGGAGTCGGAGAGCTTGGCAACGGATTGGCCGTTACACTCGACAAGCTTCAAGACAATGTTCAAAGGCGTGTGTCCCAAGTCGTTGGTCAGGTTGGTACCGATACCGAAACTGGTTTTGAAACGGTCTTTGAAGTATTGGTGCAACGCCCATGAACGCTCAATATCGAGGCCGTCTGAAAAGGTCAGCATTTTGGTGCGGCTGTCGATTTTGAGTTTTTTGTAATGCTCGTAGGCTTTGTCGCCCCAAACATAAGGATCGCCGCTGTCGTGGCGCAGGCCGTCGAAGAGTTTGGCGAAGTACAGGTCGAAGTCGCGTAAGAAGGCATCCATGCCGACCACATCGGTCAGGGCGATACCGAGGTCGCCGCGGTATTCGTGTACCCAACTTTCCAGCGCGGCTTTTTGGAAATTGCGCAAACGTACGTCCAAGGCTTGGAAGGCTTGGAGGAACTCGTGTGCCATGGTGCCGATGGGTGTGATGCCGATTTTTTTGGCGAGATAAACGTTGCTGGTACCGCGCACAATGTCGGGAGCAGCTTCCAGCAAGGTGCGGATAACGTGTTCCTGCCATGCGAGGGTGTAGCGGCGGCGCGTGCCGAAATCGGAAATAAGGAACGGCGGATCATTCGGATTTTGTGTAGCTGCAATTTCTTTCAGCTGTTGCGCTTTGGCCTGTAAACGGAGCTCGCCTTCTTCGATGACGGCAGGCGTTTCCAAGCGGCGGAAATAGAGTTCGTTGACGATGGCAAGAATGAAAATCTCGAAGAACATCGCCTGTATCATCGGGCCTTCGATGCGGATATTCAGACGGCCTTGATCGTCAGGGCTGACTTGGACGAAGCGGCGTTGGAGTTGGAAAAGTTCGAGATAATCGACAAAGTCGCTTTTGATAAAGCGCAGGCTGCGCAGATAGTCGAGTTCGTCATGGGTAAAGCGCAGCTGGCACAGGGAGTCTAGTTCGCGTTCCAAGTCTTCTTGAATATCGGCCAGCGGATACACCATCTCTTTGTTGCGGCAGCGGAATTCGTAGAGGCTGTGGGTTTGCGGGAATTGGTGTAACACGACTTGCAGCATGGTGAATTTGTACAGGTCGGTATCAAGCAGGGATTGGATAATGGGCTGATAAGCAGACATAAGTTTTCTCTGAGTAAACGTGGGCTTGATGAGGGTATCGATTTTAATAGGAAAGGCCGTCTGAAAGAAACCTTATTCAGACGGCCTTTATCTTATTTAATCCAACTGCGCTACGGAAACCGGCAAAGAACGGATGGCAGACAACATCGTGCTGGCATCTTTTTGCTGTTTGCGGAACGCGGCCATATTGGTCGGAGTCAATTTCGGCGTCGGCAGGGCGACGGTAGTCGGGTTGACCGGCTGGCCGTTGACGCGTGCTTCGTAGTGCAGGTGCGGACCGGTCGAACGGCCGGTTGTACCGACAAAACCAATCACTTCGCCGGCGCGGACTCTGCCGTCGGCAGGGCTGAACGCGCTCATGTGGCCGTACAGGGTTTCCACACCGTTGGCATGTCGAATCATCACGGTATTGCCGTAGCCGCCTTTCCAACCTTTGAAAATCACTTCACCGTCGGCAGCAGCCTTAATCGGGGTGCCGGTCGGCGCGGCATAGTCGATACCGGTGTGCATACGGACGGTATGCAGAACTGGGTGGACACGGTAGCCGAACGGGGAAGAAATGCGCGTGTATGCAACAGGCTCGGTATTAAAGCCTGCTTTTTGTTGTAGGGACTTACCGTTTTGGTCGTAGTAGCTACCGCTTTCTTCGTCGCCTTTGCCTTGGCTGTAATAATAGGCTTGGTAGGTTTTGCCGTCTTTAACCACTTCAGCCGCCAAAATATCGCCGACCGCCATTTGTTGGCCGCGGAAATACATGCTGTTGTACAAAAGACGCACGGTATCACCTTCGCCCAAGTCGCTCATATTGAACGAATCGGCAAAGATTTCTTTGAGCTGGATATACACTTCGGAAGGGATTTCGGCACGGAGCATATCACCGATGGCGGAAGTGCGGATTTTCACGGAACGCAGGGTCGGCATGGTTTTCATGTCGATTTCGGCATTGGAGATGCGCCATTTGCCTTTGACTTTTTCCAAAGCGACCAAGTTGCGTTCCAATTCTTCATCGGTAAAGAATTGAACGTCGGTCACTTGGCCTGAAGAATCGATACGGATGTTGACGGATTGGTTGGTCCGCAGGTTTTTCATGTCGAGGTTGGCATTGTTTTTCGCCATGATTTGCTTGATATCTTCTTGGTTGACACCCATGCGCGTCAAAACGTCTGCCAAAGAGTCGCCGGCTTGGACGACTTCTTGCACCCAATAGCTGGATTGATAGGTATTGGTTTCCACATAAACGGCAGGCAGCTCTTCGGAAATACGCTCGACTTTGAAATCGGTCTGTGCAGGTTGAGGGTCGGTAATGGCGTATGCGGTCATGATGCCTGAAGCCGGCAGCAGAAACGCTAAGAGGGTTGCTTTGAATCGAGTGGAATATTTGTTTTTAATCACGCGTTATCCTTAATGGGGCGGTCTGTTTTTTTAAAGTTTGCAGAATGCCGGCACATCCGGCCTGCTGCGACCGCTTGCTGGTTTAAACAGTTTTGGGGATAAAGGACTTTGAGTCTTTTTTCCGATCTGAAAATCAGGTTTTCATTCGGAATGAATGAGGTCGTGTTTGAGATTGACGTTATTATCAGGGCTATTGTGTTGATTTACACCCTGTTTTTCTGAAATTTACGCCACGCATTCTAGCATGGCAGCCCGTTTTTTCCAAACCGGCCGTCTGAACGGCTCTTTTTCAGGGCGTAAAGGCAAGGTTCCGAAACGCATCATTTGTCGCGTAAAATAACGGTTTTCCTATCTATTTGCGCTTATGAAGCTGACCCTCGCCCTCCCCTCGCTCAACCGTTTTGCCGACGAATCCGTTCCTGCGCTTGCCTTACCTGCTTTTAACCGTCTTTTGCGTTACGGCATATTACGCAAAGAAACACTCAGGCCGTCTGAATTTTACGGCCGCCATTTGTGGAGCGGCAGCCTCATTACCCAAGTGCAGCGTTTACGCCACACAAGCCAAAAACGCACAGCCGCTTTTGCCTCTCCGGTTTGGCAACAGATGGGCATGCACCATGTCAACATTATCAGCGGCGAGTTTATCGGTATCCAAAAAGAGGAGGCACAACGGTTATGTGCGGATTTGTCGGCGTTTTATCAAGATAAAGATTGGCAATTCGAGCCGCTTTGCGAAAGCATGTGGCTGCTCAGTATGCCGAAGATTGAAGATTGGGGCGCAGAATGTGTTTTGGATGTGTGCGGACAGCCGGAAATGGACGGTCAGGCGCACGGCAAGGATGCGGTGTCTTGGTTGGCCATGCAGACGGAAATCCAAATGTTTCTCCACACGCATCCGATTAACCAAGCGCGTGAACAACAAGGATTGCCGGAAATCAACGGTTTGTGGCTGTGGAATGACGCGGACGGTACACAGTCTGCGGATATCGTCGCTTCAGACAGCGCATGGGCGCGTTTTTCGGATAAGCCCAAACTCGATGCGCCATATGATTTGAAGGCTTGGTTTGAGATGGTTCAAGAAACAGGCAACACGGTTTCAGACGGCCTTATCTTTTTGGACGACTTGGTTTCCACCTTACAGACAGGCGATGTTTGGGCATACAAAGATATTTTGGAAAGCTGGGAAAATCGTTGGTTTGCACCTTTATGGGACGCACTCGCTTCAGGCCGTCTGAAAACCGTGTGCATTGCTACAGACGGCGAAAACGGCGGCACGCTGGAAATCGGCCGCCGTTCCAAATGGGCATTTTGGCGCAAAGCTAAAACGTTTAACGGATCATGGTAAACGGTTTTAAGCCTCCAGCGCCTCCAATTTGGCTAAAATTTTGTCCCACACATCCTGCAACGGAATCGCTTTCAACAGACGTGTCGGATCGTTGGTGTCGATACTGTCGGGATGGGGCAATTCGGCATAATCGCCGGCATAAATGACCTCGGCCTCTTCGGAATACGGACGCCATTTATTCACCCATGATGCGCCAAACAAAGCGATTTGCGGTTTATCCAAAGCTGCGGCGATGTGCATCGGTGCGGAATCGACACCGACAAACAGCTTGGCGCCCTCAATGGCCGCCGCCAATTCACGCAGACTCAAGCATCCGGACAGCACATATACTTTTCTGCCTTCCGGAATATTCAGACGGCCTATAATTTCCTGAAGCATGTATTGCTCGACAGTGTTGTGAGAAGCAGTCAATACGACATTCTGTCCGCTGTTGAGCAGAAGCTGTACGATAGCGGCGTTTTTGCCGTCTTCCCAACATTTGAAATGCCAACGCGCCCCCGGGTGCAGCAACACATAATCTTCGCCGCTCCAACCCTGCTCACGCAATTTCTGCCGCATGCTTTCCCTTGCATCTTGCGCCACCCAAAGGCGCACTTTGGCATCGGCTACGTCTTTCGGCTGGATAAGCGGCACAAGGATATTCAATTGATTTTCAACGATATGATGACTGGTATCAAGCTCATGGTTGATAAAATCATGACAGAAACGCCACCAGAAACCGTCGCGCTTGATGCAGTCCAAACCCACGCTGCAACGGGCGCACAGTTTGGCGATTATTGCCGCGCGCCATTGGTCGGACAGGTTGAAAGCCCAGTCATAATCGCGCGCCTTTAGCTTAGACAAAAGATTTTTCTCACACGCCAACTGCTTGAATACGCCCAGCTTCTTCCAATTTCGATCAATGGTAAAAATCTGCGCAATCTGCGGATTATCGGCAATCAGCTGCCCCGTACCGGCATACACCAGCATATCGATTTCGCAATCGGGGAAACGGGTTTTCAGCGCATCGACCACCGGCGTGCTCAAAAGCACATCGCTATGATGGCGCAATTTGATGATCAGAATACGTTTGGGTTGGGCTAAAGACATACAAATACTTTCAGACGGCCTGTTGATTGGCTGCTATTGTAAAGCGGAAAACAGGTTTCATAAAATACAAAACAGGCCGTCTGAAACCTATCTTGCTGATTCATCGCTATAAAATCCGCACAAGCCATGCAATTTATATTACAATCCGCACCCCGTGGTTCGAAAACCTCCCACATTAAAAAACTAAGGAAACCTCATGTCCCGCAACAACGAAGAGCTGCAAGGCATCTCCCTTTTGGGCAACCAGAAAACCCAATACCCGAGCGAATACGCGCCTGAAATTTTGGAAGCGTTCGACAACAAACATCCCGACAACGACTATTTCGTCAAATTCGTCTGCCCCGAGTTCACCAGCCTCTGCCCGATGACCGGCCAGCCCGACTTTGCCACCATCTACATCCGCTATATTCCCCATATTAAAATGGTGGAAAGCAAATCACTGAAACTCTATCTCTTCAGCTTCCGCAACCACGGCGACTTCCATGAAGACTGCGTCAACATCATCATGAAAGACCTCATCGCCCTGATGGATCCGAAATACATCGAAGTATTCGGCGAATTCACACCGCGCGGCGGCATCGCCATTCATCCGTTTGCCAACTACGGCAAAGCAGGCACAGAGTTTGAAGCTTTGGCACGCAAACGCTTGTTTGAGCACGATGCACAATAATCCTGTTCAGACGGCCTAACGTCCTTTTCATTGCAAGACTTTCTCTATTGCACAGTCTCTCAGGGCTTCATGCCGTCTGAAAAAACTTCCGAAAGATTCTCATGTACGAATTTACCGCCGCACAGCAGAAGAAAGCGCTCTTCTGGCTGGTGCTTTTCCATATTTTTATTATTGCCGCCAGCAACTATCTGGTGCAGTTTCCCTTTCAAATTTTCGGTATCTTTACCACTTGGGGCGCATTTTCCTTCCCCTTTATCTTCCTCGCTACCGACCTGACCGTGCGCATTTTTGGCGCGCCGTTGGCGAGACGGATTATTTTTTGGGTGATGCTCCCGGCCCTGCTGCTCTCTTACGTCTTCTCCGTCCTCTTTCATGAGGGCAACTGGACAGGCTGGGCATCTTTAACTGAATTTAACACCTTCGTCGGCCGTATCGCATTGGCCAGCTTTTCCGCCTATGCGCTTGGGCAAATCCTCGATATTTTTGTGTTCAACAGATTACGCCGTCTGAAATCATGGTGGGTTGCCCCTACCGCTTCCACCGTAGTCGGTAACGCTTTGGACACGCTGGTGTTTTTCGCCGTTGCCTTTTATGCAAGCAACGATGAATTTATGGCGGCAAATTGGCAGGGCATCGCATTTGTCGATTATCTGTTCAAACTCGCCATCTGCACCCTCTTCTTCCTGCCTGCCTACGGCATCGTATTGAGCATCTTGACCAAAAAGCTGACTTCCTTAAACGTCCGTCAAGAAATGCCCGAATCAGTTTTAGCCAAATAAGCAGTAGATAAAAAACAAGGCCGTCTGAAACTTTAATCGTTCAGACGGCCTTTTATGTTTTAAACAATTAACCGGTCAATTGTTTGGTAATCAGTTTTTTCAGCGGTGGGAAGTTATTACTTGCACGCAATACCAAACCGCGCAGCAGTTTTGCCGGAGCAGTTTCATTGGTAAAGAGTTTCAGCAGCATATTAGTGCCGTGGTAAATCGGATGGGCATGGAACATATGCTTGGTGCTGTATTTTTCCAGCAGACTCTTCGCACCAATATCCTGACCGCGTTGCTCGGCTTCGAGAACCAATTTAGCCAAAAGATCGGCACTTGCCAGACCCAAGTTGAAACCGTGCGCAGTAACCGGATGCATACCGACTGCGGCATCGCCGATCAACGCGCTGCGTTTGCCATAGAAACGTTGGGCAATCATGCCGACCAAAGGATAATTGTGAATGGTGCTGACCAATTCCATATCGCCCAAACGGCCTTTGAGTTGCTCTTTCACGCTGGCTGCCAACTCTTCCGGCGACATATTTTTAATCGTTTCGGCTTTATCGCTGTCCACCGTAATCACGGTATTGGTCAAGTGTTCTTCCAAAGGCAGTAACGCAATGGTGCGGCCGTAGTGGAAGCATTCATATGCGGTATGCAGGTTGGACAAAGTATGCTTCATGCGGCACACAAACATGGTGCGACTGTAATCGTGCATATCTGAAGAAATGCCCAGTTGACGGCGCGTTTGCGAGAAGCGACTATCGGCGGCCAACAACAGACGGCCGGTCAATACTTCGCCGCTTTCCAAAATAACTTGCGCCTCATTGTCAGAAGTTTTAACTTCTTTAACATTGGTGCCGGTCAGGATTTTGACGTTGTCCAATTTGGACACGACTTCATAAGCGGCTTTGCGGATATTGTGGTTGGAGATCAAATAGCCCAAGTAGTCCGCAGGCTCGCCGCGCGCCTGAGTCGGTTGCGGGAAGTGGAGCTGGTAATCGGAATGACCGTTCAACACTTTAGCATCGCGCAAAGGATAAATTTCGTCTTTTGGAATCAAATCCCACATACCCAATCGCTGCATGATTTCACGCGACAGATGCGTCAGTGCGATTTCACGGCCGTCATACGGCGGATTTTGCAACACTTCTAAAGGACTTCTTTCAATCAGGGTTATGTTCAAACCGCTTCCGGCCAACTCTGCGGCAAAACTTAATCCGGCAGGGCCTGCGCCGACGACGAGAATATCACTGTGTAAGCTCATGGGAGGAATTCCTTGTATTCAACTGATACGGATTTTTTCAGACGGCCTTAAGTTTACTGTGTTTAGCTACAGGAGGGTAAATCAAAGGCATTTAATAGATTGTATAGAAAGAATCGATAGAATAAAACAAAGACTATCGATTGTAAGCACGTTTTTACTTTGACCTTAATATAAATCAAGCTTCACGACATACGGATTTTATCCAACAGACAAAATAGTCTGACAAACAAAAACCGCATTCCGAAAAGGAATGCGGCTTTCAATCGTAAAACGATTATTCTTCAGAACCGGTGTAAGGACGGATGCTGACGGTTTTACGGTTCAGCGCGCCTTTGGTTTTGAATTCAACGTAACCATCGACTTTAGCAAACAAAGTGTGGTCTTTGCCCATGCCTACGTTGTCACCTGCGTGGAATTTAGTACCACGTTGACGAACGATGATAGAGCCTGCCGGAATCAGCTCGTTGCCGTAGGCTTTAACGCCCAAGCGTTTGGCTTCTGAATCGCGACCGTTGCGGGTGCTACCGCCTGCTTTTTTACTTGCCATTTGTAATACTCCTGAACTTACTTGAAATTAGGCGATTGCCACGATTTCGATTTGGGTGAAATTTTGGCGATGGCCTTGGCGTTTTTGGTAGTGTTTGCGACGACGCATTTTGAAAATGCGTACTTTCTCGCCACGACCATGAGCAACGACTTTAGCTGTTACTTTTGCGCCTTCGATAAAAGGTGCGCCTACTTTTACAGATTCGCCGTCAGCAATCATCAAAACTTCAGTCAGTTCGATTTGGCTGTCGAGTTCGGCTGGTATCTGTTCTACTTTCAATTTTTCGCCAACGGAAACTTTATATTGTTTACCGCCGGTTTTTACGACCGCGTACATACTCAACTCCATGAGAATTAGGTTAACTTTCCGCACACCATGTGCGAAACGAGCTATTCTATTTCTATTTGCCTGTTTTGTCAAAATTTATTTTATTTACAAGTGAAAAGGCCGTCTGAAAGATATGTTGCATGCTTTTTAACTGATATAATCACGCGCTGGATTGCTGATATCTTTAATGCAACGTTATTACCCCGACCGAATGTACGGGTTTAAACAGATTCATTGGAGCCCCGCTCCTTTTTATCAACAGAGAATGTTTTATGCTCGAAAACCTGCCTTACTTCCAACGCCACCTGCCCGATGACCTTGCCAAAGTTAATGCGGTCATCAACCAAGCTGTTCAATCCGATGTTGCACTGATTTCGCAAATCGGCACATACATCATCAGCGCAGGCGGTAAGCGCCTGCGTCCGATTATTACCATTTTGGCAGGCAAAGCAGTCGGGCATGACGATGAAAAACTGTACTCGCTGGCAGCAATGGTGGAATTCATCCATACCTCTACCCTCCTGCACGACGATGTCGTCGATGAAAGCGATTTGCGCCGCGGCCGTAAAACAGCAAACAACCTCTTCGGCAACGCGGCGGCTGTTTTGGTCGGCGACTTCCTATATACACGCGCTTTCCAACTGATGGTTGGCTCAGGCAGTATGCGTATCTTAGAAGTGATGGCAGATGCGACCAACATCATCGCCGAAGGCGAAGTCATGCAGCTGATGAACATCGGCAATACGGATATTACCGAAGAGCAATACGTCCAAGTTATCCAATACAAAACAGCAAAACTGTTTGAAGCGGCCGCTCAAGTCGGCGCAATTTTGGGCAAAGCTTCCACCGAACACGAGCAAGCCCTAAAAGACTACGGCATGTACGTCGGTACGGCTTTCCAAATCATTGACGATGTATTGGACTATTCTGGCGAAACCGAAGAAATCGGCAAAAACGTCGGCGACGATTTGGCAGAAGGCAAACCCACCCTGCCATTGATTTACCTGATGCGAAACGGCTCCGAACAGGCCGCCAACGATGTGCGCCATGCTTTGGAAAATGCCGACCGCAGCTATTTTGAAAAAATCCACGACTATGTCGTCAACTCCGACGCTTTGCCGTATTCGATTTCCGAAGCGAAAAAAGCCGTTGACAAAGCCATCGCTTCATTGGACGTGTTACCTGACAGCGAAGTCAAAGAAGCCATGATCCAACTGGCAAAAGAATCTTTGGCCCGAGTATCTTAATCCGATGAATTTCAGCTTTGTCCCTTTGTTTCTGGTTACGCTGATTTTTTTGGGCGTCATCAGCAACAACAACTCGATTACGATTTCGGCAGCGGTATTGCTGCTCATGCAGCAGACGGCCTTGTCGCAATATCTTCCCTTGGTGGAAAAACACGGTTTGCATCTGGGCATCATCCTGCTGACCATCGGTGTATTGAGCCCGCTGGTTTCCGGTAAAATCCAAATTCCGCCGGTTTCTGAGTTTATCAATTTCAAAATGATTGCCGCCGTCCTTATCGGCATTTTGGTTGCCTGGCTTGCCGGACGTGGCGTTCCATTGATGAGCGAACAGCCTGTTTTGGTAACCGGATTATTAATCGGTACTGTCATCGGCGTTGCTTTTCTTGGCGGCATTCCGGTCGGCCCCTTAATTGCTGCCGGCTTATTGTCTTTTTTTGCCGGAAAGGTTTAAAATCCCTTCCTTTAACGCCTCGCCATAGTTCAACGGATAGAACGTATGCCTCCTAAGCGTAAAATACAGGTTCGATTCCTGTTGGCGAGGCCATAGTTTCAATAAAAGCCTTTCATACTTTGAAAGTCTTTTTTGTTATCAATAAATAAAGGCCGTCTGAAACTTTTCAGACGGCCTTTTCATTTTGCCAAACCGTTAACCCGGACGACCATCCGAACGCGGACGAATCAGCCAAGGAATATATTTCCATGCGTACAACAGCAGAGATACGGCAAACAAGGCGGCGGAGCAACGGATACTATGTATGTATGCCGTACCGCTCACAAAGGTAGCCAAAACACGGATAACCGTTGCGGCAATCATCAGCCAAAAGGCGACAGGAACCACTTTAGGCGGCGGATAAATAGAGTTGCCGGTATGGCCAAGCGCAGTTCGCGCCATCATGCCCAAAGTCAGTACGCCGATACCGCCAACGCCGATGAGGTGCACACCCAAATTCAGGAAACTTGAAATCCAATAAGAAAGACCAACCGCGATCAAGCCCAAGCCTGTAAACAGATAGCCGGCAAACAAAATCCAAAGCATAGGCTCTTTCAGTACGGCTTTATACCACCAGCGGTACACCTGCACGGTAAAAATCACACCGGCAGCAATAGAGAACAAAGCAGCCAATTCCGGCAATATGTTATGAGCCATCATCATAGCAGTCAGCATAGGCAGCCAAAGCGATCCGTGCGCGACCCATTGAGGGCTGGGAATTTGCGGTACGTTCAAACGTTTGGACGTAAAGAACGAGATAATCCGCATACCGATCAAACCGATAAAACCGGCCACCATAATCAAACCGGATTGCAAACCGGTCATCAGCGCGATGGCATCAAACGGCTGCATTTTCATATGGAACGCGAAATGGGTGCCACCTAAAACAAAAATAGCAAATACGGCAACATAGTTGCGCTTGTTTTGAGAACGGATTACCGGCAAAGCCATACACACCGCGCCATACCAGAAAAAGATCGTACCGAATATACCGCTTGCCGTAGCACCCCAGCCGGGAATAAACGCACACAAACGCGCAAGCAGCCAAAATGCGGTCAAACCTGCCAACGCTTTACCACGTGTAGGCGGTTGGCCAGTCCAAGTTGCCACCGCGGTCAGCAAGAATGCAATGACAACCAATCCGGCGTAGCCCCAAATCATTTCATGGGCATGCCAATACAAACCCGGCAATTCAGGCGTACCCTGATAGCCGAAGCCCCAAAGCAATATAGACAATGCGCCATACAAAGCCGCCAACGAGTAAAACGGGCGGAAGGCCATTGCCCACACAGGATGTTTGAACAAATCGTTCATGGTGGTTCCTTCAATTTTTATATCATCATAAGACAGCAACAGAGGCCGTCTGAAACTTTTCAGACGGCCATCGATTCCCTTCCCTATTACACATTTTCAGGCAAAGGCAAAAAAGGTTCAATCGCAGGAAAAAGCTCACGTTCCTCAAAACGCGCATGATCGCGCAAAGTTACCGCAAAATCCTTATTCCATGATTCATTCATATATTCAGGATGAGCCATCATCGCACGCAGCTTGGCATGATCGCCTTCAAAACGCTGCCTCAACGCCGGATCAACCTTATCCCAATACGGCGCAAACATGGTTTCCTCCTCCAAAAAATGTGGCTCAAGCTCCACAAAATGAGAATCCAGCTCCGCTTGATGGCTTTGCTCCGGCGTACGCAGGAGACGGACGCACAACGACAGCGAACCATGATGCTCACGGGAAAGTTCTATTAATGCAGGGTGGCGTTTCAAGGGTTTCATAAGTTCGTTATAATGGCAACAGTCTATCAAACTGGATTAATTCAAATGTTTCAGATATTATGAAACCCAACCCCACATAAAGTCAAACGGCCCCTCTCCAAGTACTACGCTTTTGACATATAATAAAAATATCTAAAGAGCCAGCCATGTATCTGACCCAACATACCGATTACGGATTGCGCGTATTGGTTTATACCGCCATCAATGATGACACCCTCGTCAATATCAGCACCATTGCCGAGACTTACAATATTTCCAAAAGCCATTTGATGAAAGTGGTTACCTCATTAGTCAAAGGCGGATTTCTGGTCAGCGTGCGCGGCAAAGGTGGCGGTTTGCGCTTGGCGGATGTTCCAGAAAAAATCAACATCGGCGCAGTCGTCCGCCATCTTGAGCCGATGCAGGTTGTCGAATGCATGGGCGATAACAACGAATGCCTCATTACCCCATCCTGCCGACTGACCGGCATCATTACCGGCGCCATCAAAGCCTTCTTCAACCATTTAGATCAATACTCCCTGCAAGATCTTTTGGACAAACCAACCTACGACATACTCTATACCCCGCGTATCCCGATCAACGAAATACGCAGAATGGTTGATTAAGTCTTCAGGCCGTCTGAAAACAGTCCGGCTATATCAAAATAATCATCAGCCTCTCAATATAGAGGGTGGTATTACTCGGAAAAATAAAAAATGCCGTCTGAAATTAAGATTTTCAAACAGCATTGTTAATTTTAAAATAATAGAAAGATATCGACCAGAGCAAGCAAAAAGTAACTGCTCGCCATTTACTTATTTCCTAATTAAAAAGTACGCCAAGTATCTTCCCAATCAACGTAACGGTCTTTTTCCAATACAAAATTGGGAACGTTATATACCAATCCCGGCTCAGGCGGCTGATAATCAAAATCAAATTTACCCTCAACAACTATAAAGATGTCAATGTGATAAGCCCATTTCGGCCTAAAAAAGCATTACCTAAATGTGCTTTAACCTTTTGTATCCATTTTATAGGTTGATCTTTATGCTGTTGTTCACATTATATTTCAACCCTTCACAAACCAATAAATACAAAAATGCCCGAAGCCAAAAGCCTCGGGCATTTTTAATATTTGGTGGGTCCGGTGGGTTTCGAACCCACGACCAAGGGATTATGAGTCCCCTGCTCTAACCCCTGAGCTACAGACCCGTCAAGAGTAGAAGCGGATTATAGCATAACTTGTTGCTTGTTCAAGATGCCGGGCAAATGTTTCAGACGGCCTGTTGGTTTTCTATTCGGGCATTATGCCGATACGCCCAATGCTTCCCAAACTTTCAAAGCGTCCGATGTTGCTTTGACATCGTGAACACGGATGATTTTCGCGCCTCTAGCCACTGTGGCCAAAGCGGCTGCGACGCTGCCGTGTACGCGTTTGGCGGCATCTTGTTCGCCTGTCAGTTCGCCAATCATACGTTTGCGCGATACGCCGATCAGAAGGGGAAATCCGGTTGCGTCCATCAACTCAGGCAAATGTTTTATCAGGGTGATGTTGTGTTGCAGGTTTTTGCCGAAACCGAAGCCGGGGTCTAGCGTGATGCATTCAGGGGCAATGCCTGCTTGAACGCATTCTGTCGCGCGTGCTTTTAAATAACGCGCGACTTCTTCGACGACATCTTGATATTGCGGATTCAGCTGCATGGTTTTGGGCAAACCCTGCATGTGCATGAGACACACGCCCGTCTTCGGCTGTTGCGCCAGCAATGCGACTGCACCTTCATCACTCAATGCGGCAACATCGTTGATAATATCGACGCCGCCTTGCGCCAAGGCTTTTTCCATGATCACCGTGCGGCGCGTGTCCAAGCTGACGGGAACATTCCACTTGGCGACTTCCGCCAAAACCGGCTGCACCCTGGCCCATTCTTCTTCGAGAGAAACATCATCCGAACCCGGACGGGTAGATTCGCCGCCGATATCGAGAATATCCGCACCGTCTTTCAGCAGCTGCTCGGCATATGCCAATGTTATTTGAATATTTTGCGAATAGGTGCCGCCATCGGAAAATGAATCGGGGGTCAGATTGACGATGCCCATGATTTTGGGTTTGTCTAAGGCGATTTCAAATCGGCCTGCCTGCCAAATGTGCGTGTTCATAATGCTTCCATTGATGAAATAATAGAATAGAGGCCGTCTGAAACTTTTCAGACGGCCTTTAGGTTTTGACTTTAAAACAGTCAATTACATTCCGCCGTAATTTGGTCCGCTCCCGCCTTCGGGGCAAATCCAAGTGATGTTTTGCGTCGGGTCTTTGATGTCGCACGTTTTACAGTGAACGCAGTTGGCGGCGTTGATTTGCATACGCGGACTGCCGTTTTCTTCGACGATTTCATATACGCCGGCCGGACAATAGCGGGTTTCGGGCGAGGCGTATTCTTTGTAGTTTACGTCTATCATGACCTGCGGATTTTTCAGTACCAAATGGTCGGGCTGGTTTTCTTCGTGCGCGAGATTGGCGAGGAAGACGCTGCTCAAACGGTCGAAGGTCAAAACGCCGTCGGGCTTCGGATAATCAATCGGCTTGCATTCGGCGGCTTTTTTGAGCTGCTCGTTGTCTTTGCCGTGATGTTTCAAAGTCCAAGGAGCTTTGCCTCTAAAAATCATCTGATCGATACCGGTATAGACCGAGCCGAGGTAAACACCCCATTTGAATGACGGACGGACATTGCGTGCGGCATAAAGCTCTTGATACAGCCAGCTTTGTTCAAAGCGTTGCTGATAATCTGTGGCCTCTTTGCCGCTGTCGAAGCTTTCCACTTCTTCGAGGTTTTCCAACAAAGGAAATACGGCTTCTGCGGCAAGCATGGCGGATTTCATAGCCGTATGGATGCCTTTGATGCGCGGCATATTCAGGAAACCTGCGGCATCGCCGACCAAAACGCCGCCTTTAAACGAGAGTTTCGGCAGGCTTTGCAAACCGCCTTCAATCAGCGAACGCGCACCATAAGCGATACGGCGGCCGCCTTCAAAGGTTTTGCGGATTTCAGGATGGGTTTTGAAACGTTGGAACTCTTCAAACGGCGACAGATAAGGGTTTTGATAATCCAAACCGACCACAAAGCCGACAGCGACTTTATTTTCGTCAAAGTGATAAATAAACGAGCCGCCGTAGGTTTTGCTGTCCAACGGCCAGCCTGCGCTGTGCATAACCAAACCGGGCTGATGTTTTTCAGACGGCACTTCCCAAATTTCTTTAATGCCCAAGCCATAAGTTTGCGGCTCGCTGTTTTGGTCGAGCTTAAATTGTTCAATAACTTGCTTGGAAAGCGAGCCGCGACAGCCTTCGGCAAATATGGTTTGCTGCGCCCAAAGCTCCATGCCGGGCTGGAATGCATCGGTCGGTTCGCCGTCTTTGCCCACACCCATATTACCGGTCGCAATGCCTTTGACCGAACCGTCTTCGTGATAAAGCACTTCGGCAGCGGCAAAGCCCGGATAAATTTCCACGCCCAAATTTTCCGCCTGCTCTGCCAACCAGCGGACAACTTCGCCCAAGCTGGCAATGTAGTTTGCATGGTTATCGAAATTAGGGGTAATCGGCAGGTTGAACGCTTTTTTCTTGGTCAGGAACACAACCCTGTCTTTCGTCACTGTGCGTGTCAGCGGCGCGCCTTTTTCTTTCCAATCAGGAATCAGCTCATTCAAAGAAATCGGATCGATGATAGCACCGGCAAGCGAGTGGGCACCGGCCTCCGAACCTTTCTCCACCACACAAACGCTGATTTCGCGTCCATTCTTTTCGGCAAGCTGCTTGAGTTTGATGGCGGCGGACAAACCCGATGGGCCTGCGCCGACAATCACGACATCGTATTGCATACTGTCACGTTCGATGGTTTCTGTCATGGCGGTTCCTGTATTGTCGTTATTGAATTTAATCTGCTAATTATACAGCCTGGACATATAGTTACCAAATACAACAAAAGGCCGTCTGAAACTTTACTCAAATTTCAGACGGCCTTTTACTGTGTTCAAAAGATTATTGCACTTTGGTTTCCGTTACAAAACCGATTTTGCTGATACCGGCTTCGCGCGCCGCTTGCAGGGCTTGGTTGACATAATCGTATTCAACCGCTTTATCCGCCGCAATCGCCACAATCACATCTTCGTTTTTCGCTTTAGCCTCTTTCAGCTTGGCGGTTACCGTTGCCAAATCCACTTTGGCATCCGAATCACCGCCAATGACGTAAGCACCACTGGCATCAATGCTCAAACGCAAAGGATCTTTAGGCTGTTGCTTATCCTCTTTTGCTGCTTTTTCCGAAGCAGTCGGCAACTCCAAAGGAATCGAGTGGGTCAGCACCGGCATGGTAATCATAAATACAATCAGCAACACCAGCATCACGTCCACCAAAGGTGTAACGTTGATATCCGACATCGGCGCATCATCGCCGGAATTCATTGATCCGAAAGCCATGGTTTAATCCTTTTGGTTCAGAAGGCGGACATGCAGGTCATGTGCAAATGCGTCCATATCTTGCGCGATGGTTTTTGTACCGCGGTTGAGGAAGTTGTACGCCAATACGGCCGGAATCGCCACAAACAGGCCGACAGCAGTCGATACCAAAGCTTCGCCAATCGGACCGGCTACCGCAGCAATGCTCATTTGGCCGCTTTCGCTGATGCCGATCAGGGCATGGTAAATACCCCAAACAGTACCCAACAGGCCGATAAACGGAGCGGTTGCACCGATAGAGGCCAAAGCGGTCATACCGTAGTCGAACTGGCGCATGGTTTGGGTCAAACTGTTACGGATGTGAACGACCAAGTATTCGTTCAAAGGCAATTCGTCAATCAGCGATTTGCTCGTCGTTTGACGGTAATTTTGGTACGCGCGCAGAGATTCATCTGCAACACGGCTCATCGGTGCTTCTACCGCTTTGGCTTTTTGTACAGCATCAGCCAGCGTAAACGCATTCAGCATCAGTTCTTTTACCTGTGCATTGCCTTTTTTCGCTTTGCGGTATTTGATGCAGCGAATCACAATGACGCTCCAAGTCACCACACTCATCAACAACATCAGGACAAATACACCAATCAGTACCACATCACCTGATTTGAAAACTAAACTTAAATCCATAATTTTTCCAAGTTAAAAATAAAATTAAAATTTCTATCGGGTCATTTAAAATTATTTCCCAACAGCATATATTTTCCAATCAATCAGCTTAGGCCTAGATACTTATTCGAGCGTGAATTTGACAGGTACTTTAAATTCAGTCCAAACACTTGCATGACAGCTGCCATCTTTAACGGCTTTACGCGCTGCATTATCCAGACGACTATAACCACTTGATTTATTCACACTAACTGAATCTACTTTACCGCCGGGACCAACCAAGACTTTCAAAACAACCAAGCCCTCTTCACCATTTTCAGTGGATAGTGAAGGATACGGAGGTCTTGGAATATGGCAGGTTCCTTTTGCCGGATTGCCTTTACTGCTGCCGGCACCTGTACCGCTGCCACCACCTCCGCCACCGGTACCGGAACCATGTTCGCCTTTCGCACCACCGCTGCCGGATCCGCTGCCTTCGCCACGGCCGCTACCTGTACCTTTCGTACCGCCACCATTGCCTTTTCCTTCTCCGCTCAAGGCTTTGCCTTCGCCGTTGCCTTTACCGTTTTCAGCAGTATTCGGCCCGGTTTTGCTGCCTGAGTGTTCAGATGCTTTGGGAGATGGTTTAGGTTCTGCCTTCGACTCTGGTTTTGGTTCAGGTTTTGGCTCGGGCTTCGGCTCTGGTTTAGGTTCCGGCTTAGGCTCGGGCTTAGGTTTCTCGATAGGTTTCGGTTTTTCCTTTTGCTGTACGATATCCGCTTTTTCTTTTTTCGTTACCACAGGTTTGATAACAGGTTTGGGCGGCTCGACAGGCTTAGGTTTGGGCTTCGGCTTGGGTTTTGGTTGTTCGGGGGTAGGCTCGGGGGCGGCAGGTGCGCCTTCGCCTTCAGGGCTGCCGTCGCCACCGCCGAAATCGCCCAAATCGACAAATTCAATATTCGCCATTTCGACAGGAGGCGGTTTGTGCGCGTGCCATAAAAGTGCAACCAAACCGACGTGAATCAACGCAACGGAAGTCACGACGGCTGGAGTTAAAATTCGTTTTTTATCCATAATTCCGTTATGTTAATAGCAACAATTCCCGTTTGCAAGTCGTTTTACAGTCAAAATAAGCATTAATGCTTATATAGAAAGTTTATAGACCTGCTGTTTTAAAGGCTGCATATCATAATATGATATTAGCTCTCATTACTAATATTATCAAACAAGCGGTCGTCTGAAAAGATAAACGGTATTGTAAAAACCATCGCCTCTTACAATCTTTATGCCATCCGCACATCAGACCAATATTGAAACTTCATCAGACCGATAAAAATTCAAATGGTTTCAAATCATCTGTATTTTTTATCCATAAAACATCAGGCCGTCTGAAAACATTCTTTCAGACGGCCTGATTCAAACAAAATCATTTTTTCCGTTTCGCCCTTGGGTGCGCCTCATCATAAACGCGCGCCAAATGGTCAAAGTCCAGTTTTGTATAAACTTGCGTAGCGGAAAGGTTGCTGTGTCCCAACAACTCCTGCACAGCACGGATATCACCCGATGCCTGCAAAAGATGGGTTGCATAGCTGTGGCGCATCATGTGCGGCGAGATATGGCTGGCACTGCCCACGCGCACTGCCCACGCCTGCAGGCGTTTTTGGATTTGACGTTGCCCCAGCCTGCCGCCGTTCTTATTGGTGAACAAGGCCTGTTCGCCCTCTTTGGCAATACGCACTGCCAAATAATCACGCAATGCCGCAATACTTTTAGCCACCAAAGGCACTTGCCGCTGCTTGCCGCCTTTACCCTTCACACTGACCCAGCCTTCGTCCAAGACGATACCTTCCAGATTCAAACCTTGTATCTCGCTCAGGCGCAAACCGCTGCCATACATCAACTCAAACATGGCCTTATCGCGCACATCCAGCTCGTCATCAACAGGCGCATGGTCAAGGATATGGTTTAAAGGTTCTTGCGGCAGCGCTTTGGGCAGGCGCTCGGGCAGGCGCGGCGCTTTCATATTAAATGTCGGGTCGCTTTCCATAACTTCTATCTGCACCAGCCAACTGCAATACTGCCGCCATACCGACAATTTCCGCGCCAAGCTGCTTTCGCTCAAGCCCTTTTGCGACAGCTTTTTCAATACCGCCACAAAATCGCGGCGCGTCGGCAGGCCGTTTTCAAGATTATCGGGCAACAGGCGCATCAATTCACTCAAATCGCGCCGATAAGCGGAAACGGTATGCTCCGACTTGCCTTGTTGCAGCAAGGTTTTCAGATAGCGTTCAAGATGAAGCGCAAAATTGCTTGATTCCGCCATTTCAGACGGCCTCCAATGCCGTTTTCAATGCCGAAGGCAAACGGCAGACACGTTGCTTGCCATAATCGAAACACACCATGCCTGTCTGCACTTTCGCCAGCACAAGGCCGTCTGAAATCCTGCGGATACGATATAGCAAAGAAAAGCCCACCCCGGCCATGCCCGCCGCCCCCATTTCTACCGACAGCTCATCGCCATGATGACCTTGCGCCAAATACTGTACCGCCGCATCCGCCATAATCAGGCCTGCCCCTCCGGCATCCATTTCGCTCCAACCCAGCGTCACCAGCCAACGCATCCGCACTTCATGGCACAAACGCAACACCGCATCGTTCGCCAGATGGCCGCCATAGTTCACATCGCCCACCTGCACTGTCAAGGCCGTCTGAAACAAAGGCTTATCACATTCGGCCACCGAAATCCTATCCATTTTGCACACCCGTTCTCAATACTACGCCATTATAAACCGAGACCCTGTTCGTTAATATATAAAAACAATGTAACAGCTTGTAGTCTTTCATTTCAAAAAACATTATAATTTATCGGATAAATTTACCTTTCACTACCTCAGGAGCTCCTTATGGCACTCGTATCCATGCGCCAATTATTGGACCATGCAGCCGAAAACAGCTACGGTCTGCCCGCATTCAACGTTAACAACCTCGAACAGATGCGCGCCATCATGGAGGCGGCCGACCAAGTCAACGCCCCCGTTATCGTTCAAGCATCCGCAGGCGCACGCAAATACGCAGGTGCCCCATTCCTGCGCCATCTGATTTTGGCCGCAGTCGAAGAATTCCCGCACATCCCTGTCGTGATGCACCAAGACCACGGCGCATCTCCTGATGTGTGCCAACGCTCCATCCAACTGGGCTTCTCCTCTGTAATGATGGACGGCTCGCTGATGGAAGACGGCAAAACCCCTTCTTCTTACGAATACAACGTCAACGCCACCCGTACCGTCGTTAACTTCTCCCACGCTTGCGGCGTGTCAGTTGAAGGCGAAATCGGCGTATTGGGCAATCTCGAAACCGGTGAAGCCGGTGAAGAAGACGGCGTAGGTGCAGTGGGCAAACTTTCCCACGACCAAATGCTGACCAGCGTTGAAGATGCCGTACGTTTCGTTAAAGATACCGGCGTTGACGCACTGGCTATTGCCGTCGGCACCAGCCACGGCGCATACAAATTCACCCGTCCGCCCACAGGCGATGTATTGCGTATCGACCGCATCAAAGAAATCCACCAAGCCCTGCCGAACACCCACATCGTGATGCACGGCTCCAGCTCCGTTCCGCAAGAATGGCTGAAAGTCATCAACGAACACGGCGGCAAAATCGGTGAAACCTACGGCGTACCGGTTGAAGAAATCGTCGAAGGCATCAAACACGGCGTGCGCAAAGTCAACATCGACACTGACTTGCGCCTCGCCTCTACCGGTGCCATCCGCCGCTTCATGGCAGAAAACCCATCCGAATTCGACCCGCGCAAATACTTGAGCAAAACCGTCGAAGCCATGAAACAAATCTGTCTTGACCGCTACCTCGCATTCGGTTGCGAAGGTCAAGCCGACAAAATCAAACCGATTTCTTTGGAAAAAATGGCAACCAAATACGCCAAAGGCGAATTGAACCAAATCGTTAAATAATCCGTATCTCGGATTCACACTAAGGCCGTCTGAAAACTTGAAAATAAGGTTTCAGACGGCCTTAGCTTTGGGGAAATTATAGTAAAATCTTCCACCGACCACACATCAAAACACATCGAAAGCAAACATGAAACTCGCCGTTATTTTGCCGGCCTATTGCGCCGAAGCTTATTTGCCCGAATGCTTGGATTCGGTATTGAATCAAACATTCCGCGACTTTTTCGTCATCGCCATCAACGATGCTTCAACAGACAAAACCGGCGAAATCCTCGAAGCTTACGCAGCCAAAGATTCACGTTTGCAGGTTTTCCACCTTCCGGAAAACAAGGGCGAGCCGTTTGCCTGCCAATTTGCCATGGATATGCTCAAAGACGTAGAGGTCGAATATGTGGCACGAATGGACGCGGACGATATTTGCGCCTTGGATCGTTTTGAAAAACAAATTCACTTCTTAGACAGCCATCCCGAAATCGATATTGTCGGCAGCCAAGCCACCATCTTTTTTGATGACCAAACCGGAAGAGAACCCATTTTAAGCGACCTCCCCCTGCTCGACAAAGACATTAAAGCCTTTCTCTCCTTTGCCGCCCAAAACATGTTCAACCCCACCACCATGTGGCGGCACGACAGCATTAAAGACCTCGGAATAAACTACACCGCGACAGAAACCGCGCCCGATTTCCATATGTGGGTGCAATGCGCCCTACATGGAAAAACCTTTGCCGACCTGCCCGAGCCTTTGTTGTCTTACAGGATACACACCGCTCAAGAAAGCAAAAAAAGAGACAAAATCAACAGATCCGTCCAATACACCATGGAATTATGGTTCAGCCACCTTTTCCCTGAATTAAACCCAGTAGAAGTCACTCTCTTAAGTCGAATCTTGCATGAAAAGCAACTGCGTTTAACCACCGAAGAACTGAAAACCATTTTTGCCGCTTATGACAGAATCAGCAAAGACCGCAGCATCTCTTTGTTTGGCGAAGACCGCAATACGTTGTTCGGTATGATAGACCAGTTCTTCAATTTCTTAAAAAGCCGGTTGAAATTCACTTAAATCATAAAAGGCCGTCTGAAACCTCGGTTTCAGACGGCCTTTATCTATTTCAATATCAATCTAAATCAGAACAAGCCGTGAATCACTCCTTCTGCGTCCACATCGATTTTCTCGGCAGCCGGAACTTTCGGCAGACCCGGCATTTTCATCATATTGCCGCACAATGCAACGATGAAGCCTGCACCGGAAGAAACGGTAATGCCGCGCACGGTAATGCGGAAGCCTTCAGGGCAGCCCAAGAGTTTGGCGTTGTCGCTCAAAGAATATTGGGTTTTCGCCATGCAGACCGGCATTTTGTCCAAGCCCAGTTTTTCCAGTGAAGCGATTTCGGCAGACGCTTCCGCGCTGAAATCGACATCTTCCGCGCCGTACACTTTTTGGGCGATGGTGCGGATTTTGTCTTTAATGCTCAACTCAACATCGTAGGCAAAGCCGAAGTTATTCGGTTGGTTTTCGATGGCGTTGACGACTTTGTGCGCCAAGTCTGCACCACCCGCGCCGCCTTTGCCCCATACTTCAGTCAAAGAAACTTCAACGCCGTGTTCCGCGCAGGCTTTTTCAATCATGGCTAACTCAGCATCGGAGTCGGACACGAAGCGGTTAATGGCAACCACCACAGGTAGGCCGAATACATTTTTCAGGTTAGAAATGTGTTTCAGCAGATTAGGCAGGCCTTTTGCCAAAGCATCAAGGTTTTCTTCGCCGAGGTTGGCACGCTCCACGCCGCCGTTGTATTTCAAAGCGCGGACAGTAGCCACGACAACAGCCGCATCAGGTTTCAAATCCGCCAGACGGCATTTGATATCGCAGAATTTTTCCGCGCCCAAATCTGCGCCGAAGCCTGCTTCGGTTACGGCGTAATCGGCAAGGTGTTTCGCCAAACGGGTGGCGGTAACGGAGTTACAGCCGTGGGCGATGTTGGCGAACGGACCACCATGCACAAAGGCCGGAGTGCCTTCGATGGTTTGCACCAAGTTAGGCTTAATCGCATCTTTAAGCAATGCCGCCATCGCGCCATTCGCTTTCAAATCTTTGGCGTAAACAGGGCTACCGTCTTTGGCGTAGGCGACAAGGATGTTGCCCAACCGCTCTTTCAAATCACTGATATCTTTGGCAAGACAGAATACCGCCATCACTTCGGAAGCAACGGTAATGTCGAAACCGTCAGGACGCATCACGCCGTCAACAGGTTTGCCCATACCGTCGATGATATTGCGCAACTGGCGGTCGTTCATATCGACCACGCGACGCCACAGGACGCGTTTCGGATCGATGTTCAACTCATTGCCTTGATAGATATGGTTGTCGAGCATGGCGGCGAGCAAGTTATTCGCCGCACCGATAGCGTGGAAGTCGCCGGTAAAGTGCAGGTTGATGTCTTCCATCGGCAAAACTTGGGCATAACCGCCGCCTGCCGCGCCGCCTTTGACGCCGAACACCGGACCCAAAGAAGGCTCGCGCAGGGCGATCACCGAGTCTTTGCCGATATGGCGCAATGCGTCCGCCAAACCGATGGTTACAGTGGTTTTGCCCTCACCCGCAGGAGTCGGATTAATGGCGGTAACCAAAATCAGACGGCCTTGTTTTTGCGGCAGTTTAAACGCTTCGGCAGGATTGATTTTGGCTTTGTAATGACCATAGGGCTCGATGTTGTCAACGTTCAAACCCAGCTTGGCGGCAATTTCACCAATCGGGCGCATGGTGGAAGACTGGGCAATTTCAGCATCGGTTTTGAAGCTCATGATTTTCCTTTATTGAGAGAGGGAAAGGCCGTCTGAAACAATACAATTAAAGACGGCTGGAAGAAAAAGAATATTAGTTCTATTATAACGTTTTCCAAAGACAAACCGCAGTGAAAATTTCGATATTTCATCAACAAGCGGATTCATATTGTCAACAATTTGAAACAAAGGAATAAAACATGAGCAGCAACGCATGGCTGTTTTGGGCATTGGCATCGGCAGGCTTCGCCTCATTGACTGCCATTTTCGCCAAAATGGGTTTACAGGGCATAGATTCGGATTTCGCCACCTTTATCCGCACCTTGGTCATCCTCGCCGCTTTGGTACTGTTTTTAACCTACACCGGCAAATGGCAGGGCGTGAACGGCTTTACCGGTCGTAACTGGACATTCCTCATCCTATCCGGCCTCGCCACCGGCGCTTCTTGGCTCGCCTACTTCAAAGCCCTGCAACTGGGCAACGCCTCGCAAGTCGCACCCGTCGACAAATTCAGCCTGGTCTTGGTTGCTCTGATGGCTGTCGTTTTCTTAGATGAACGGCCAAGCACGCAGGAGTGGGTAGGCTTAGGCTTGGTAACCGCTGGCGTATTGACTTTGGCTTTGAAACGATAAAAATTGGGACATCAAAAAAGGCCGTCTGAAAAATTTCAGACGGCCTTCGCTTCAAACAATCAGCTCAATATTAATTTGAACCGACTTTGATTTTTTGCCACAAGTTGACAGACAGTTTTTTCGCATCTGCGCTCATTTGAGGCATGACGAAACCGTCTTTCATGTCTTGCTCGTTCGGGAAAATAGAACGTGTGTTCACCAGCTCGGCAGGCATTTTTTCGCGTGCAGGTTTGCTGGCCGGTGCGAAGGTTACGGCGATACCGTTTTTCGCAGCCACTTCGGGATCCAGCGTGTAGTTGATGTACTTGTGGGCATTGACGACGTTTTTCGCATCGGCCGGAATCAGCCAAGATTCGATCCAGAAGCCCATGCCTTTCGGAGTCAACACTTCGACGCCGACATTATTCTTCACTTCTTCAGAACGCGCTTTGGCCAAGTTCAAGTCGCCGCCATTACCTGCCGCCAAGCAAATGTCGCCGCGCGCCAATTCGTCAATGATGGAAGGGCTGAAACGTTTCACGTCAGGACGGATGGTTTTCAAAACTTCCGCCGCCGCTTTCAAATCTTCAGGATTCGAGCCTTTAGGATCTTTACCCAAGTAGTTCAACAAGATTGGGAACATTTCGCTAGGGGTATCCCACAAAGCGATGCCGCAAGATTTTAGCTTGTTGGTGTATTCAGGTTTGAACAGCAAATCCCAGCCGTTTTCAGGCAGCTTGCCGCCCAAAAGCTCTTTACCCTTCGCCGTAATCGCCAAAGTGTTCACGCCGGAGAAGTAAGGCACGGCGTATTGATTGCCCGGGTCGGCGGTTTCCAACATCTTCAGCAATTCAGGGTCGATGTTTTTATAGTTCGGAATCAGATCCTTATTGATTTTTTGGTATGCGCCTGCCTCAATTTGGCGCGGCAGGAAGGCAATACCGGGCACAACCAAGTCATAGCCGGATTTGCCGGTCAGCATTTTGGCTTCCAGCGTTTCGTTGTTTTCATACAAATCGTAAGTCAGCTTCAAATTGTTGGCTTTTTTGAAGTCTTCGACTGTACTTTCGTCAACGTAGTTTGACCAGTTGTAAATATTCAAAGTATCGGTAGCGGCTGCCTCGGCATTGGCAGCAGGCGCGCTGCCTGCTTGAGGTTGCTCGGCTTTTTTCTCGCCACCGCCGCACGCGGCCAAAGACAATGCGGCCAATACGGCTAATACAGATTTTTTCATACGGGTAGATTCCTGATGAAAGAGTGGTTAATGTCAATAAATAAGAAACCCTGCACCCCATAAACACCCCGGCGCAGAGTTAGGCTATTGTAATGGAAACGTAAGCAAACGAAAAGCAATATCCATCTGATTTTTATTGAAATAAGGCAAAGCAACATCATCTTTTTCCCAAAAGCGTTGCACCGGCTGTCGTTTTTGGGCAAAATACGGCTGATTTGCGCGCGTTTATAGAGAAAAAGCTTGCACACAAGGAAATCTGTCTTTAAAATTGCGCGTTTACAGAATTTATTTTTCAGGAGATATTCAATATGGCAAACAGCGCACAAGCCCGCAAACGTGCCCGCCAGTCGGTTAAACAACGCGCCCACAACGCCAGCCTGCGTACTGCATTCCGTACCGCTGTGAAAAAAGTGTTGAAAGCAGTTGAAGCCGGCGACAAAGCTGCTGCTCAAGCAGTTTACCAAGAATCCGTTAAAGTCATCGACCGTATCGCTGACAAAGGCGTATTCCACAAAAACAAAGCAGCCCGTCATAAAAGCCGTCTGTCTGCTAAAGTAAAAGCTTTGGCTTAATACTGACGCAGATGTCGGAAATCCTGACAACCAAAGCAGGATAATCGAGCTGATACGATGCCCCTGAGGTCTTGCCTTTCAGGGGCATTGCCGTATTCACACTCCAAACCGACTAAATAAAACCATTTACCCTTTCATCAGGCCGTCTGAAAAACAACGGAAACTCTCATGAACAAGATGTTGAAACATTCCCTAAGTATCGGATTCATTGCCGCCGCCCCACTGGCCGCCGCCAATACCGCCCTACACTGCACCACCATCCAAGACAATGCCACCCGTTTGGCGTGTTACGACAACATCTACTCGGCGCAACTCCCCCCTCAATCCCCACTGCCACAAGCGCAAACCGAAACCGCCAAAACACCGGTTGACCTCGAACAAAGCATCCGTAAGAGCATTGAGAAAAAAGAAGCTGCCATCGTATTCGACAACCCTACCCATCCGAATATTTCAGACGACGTATTAAGCGAAACTGCCGACAGCTACACGCCTTTAAGCCTGATGTACGATTTGGATAAAAACGATACACGCGGCCTGTTGAGCGTACGCGAGCATAATCCTATGTACCTCATGCCCGTTTGGTACAACAGCAGCCCCAACTACTACCCGGAATCCCCCAGTCGCGGCGTAACCACGCAGGAAAAATTCAGCGAGCAGAAACGCCTCGAAACCAAAATGCAGGTTTCCTTCAAAAGCAAGATTGCCGAAGATTTATTCAAAACCCGTGCCGACGTATGGTTTGGCTACACCCAAAAATCCGACTGGCAAATCTTCAACCAAGGCCGCAAATCCGCTCCGTTCCGCAACACCGACTACGAGCCTGAAATCTTCATTACCCAACCTGTTAAAGCAGACCTGCCTTTCGGCGGCAAACTGCGCATGGTTGGCGCAGGTTTTGTTCACCAATCCAACGGTCAAAGCCACCCGGAATCGCGATCATGGAACCGCGTTTATGCCATGGCCGGCATGGAATGGGGCAAGCTGACCGTTATGCCTAGAGTTTGGATGCGCGCCTTCGATCAAAAAGGAGATGACGACGACAATCCGGACATCAACAAATACATGGGCTACGGCGATTTGAAAGTCCAATACCGCTTCAATGACAAACAAAATGTTTATTCCGTCCTGCGTTACAACCCGAAAAGCGGACGCGGTGCCATTGAAGCTGCTTACACCTTCCCACTCAAAGGCAAACTCAAAGGCGTTGTCCGCGGTTTCCACGGTTACGGCGAAAGCCTGATTGACTACAACCACAAACAAAACGGCATCGGCTTCGGCCTGATGTTCAACGACTGGGACGGTATCTAATTCCTCCATATTGTTTCAGACGGCCTGTGCAATCAAGGCGGCCGTCTGAAACAACAAAACAAGCCATTCGTTTAAAATACTCGTTTCCTAGCGTCCAAACGCGTATAATGCAAAGTTTGGGCAAAACTTGCCGGAATGAAACAAAGATGACAGAAGCCGCAGCCGAAAGCGGAAAAATCGCCAAGGCTTTAAAGAAATACCTGATTACAGGCGTACTGGTTTGGTTGCCGATTGCCGTAACCATCTGGGCGATGACCTACATCATATCCGCCGCCGACAGACTGATCAGCCTATTGCCGGAAAGCTGGCAGCCCCAGCATTTCTGGGGATTTAACATACCCGGTTTGGGCATTGTTGCCGCCACCGTCGTCTTGTTCGTTACCGGCGTATTTGCCGCCAACGTTTTAGGCAGACGGATTCTCGGCGCGTGGGACAGCCTTTTGGGACGCATTCCCGTCGTCAAATCCATCTACTCCAGCGTTAAAAAAGTTTCTGAATCCCTGCTCTCCGACAGCAGCCGCTCGTTCAAAACCCCCGTACTGGTTCCCTTTCCACAACCGGGCATTTGGACGATAGCCTTTGTTTCCGGTCA
This sequence comes from Neisseria sp. P0009.S008, assembly GCF_051958615.1. Taxonomy (NCBI): domain Bacteria; kingdom Pseudomonadati; phylum Pseudomonadota; class Betaproteobacteria; order Neisseriales; family Neisseriaceae; genus Neisseria; species Neisseria sp. P0009.S008. The sequence goes on along the minus strand of NZ_JBQCVG010000003.1, from coordinate 167,757 downwards.
TATCCCCGACAAACTCAAAGGCAGCCTGCCGCAAGATGACGACTATATTTCCGTTTACGTCCCAACCACACCCAACCCGACCGGCGGCTATTACATCATGGTTAAAAAAAGCGACGTTCGCGAGCTGGACATGAGTGTGGATCAGGCATTGAAATATGTAATTTCGCTGGGCATGGTAATGCCGGACGAAACATCTATAAAACAGCTTCATCACCATGACGAAAAATGAAAATATATAATCAACCAGTTAGAAGATAAATAATGAAAAAGTGGATAATTTCTTTCTTAATCTGTCTATCAAGCTCTACATTTGCATCTGACTCAAATTTAATTACGGGTGTAGATTTTTTTGAACTAGGAAATAGTAAATTATCTATTATTAATCATATTAAAAAACTAGGAGGAAGAGAAATTCAGCAAGATGATGATATGAGTTCCTTCTATCCACCTGCCGATCCAATTATCTTCCAAAATATAAAATCAAATTATGCAAACTTTGACTGGGTAAATGCCTATTTTGAAAAAGGGAAATTATATAGAGTCGAAATATTATCCTCTCCCTGGGAATTAAATGAGGAAATAAGAGGATTCAAATTTAAAGAAAATGAATACCAAAATTTTCAACAATTATTAAATAAGCTAAAACAACAATATAGTTTTAGCAAAGATGACAGTGAAATTGAAATTTTTGAAGACGTAGGAGGAGATCACGCCTGCGACAAGCCAATCATCTTAAAAAAGAAAATATGGAAAATTCAAAGTCCCAATAATATTGAAGCCACATATACTGAAACAAGGATGCTAGAACCATATAGTCGTAGAGAATTAAGTATTAATGACGCTGCAACAATGGATTGTAAATATCCAGCAGAAGGAGTTATTAATATTTACAATCGCGACATATTTACTAGTGTTATGCTACTAGACGAGAAAATTCGTTTAGAGCATGAAGCAAAATTCCAAGATAGTTTATATTAATCATATAGTTAAGAAAGAAATTTATTATGCGCACCAACTATTGCGGCCTTATCAGCGAACAATACTTAGACCAAACCGTAACCGTCAAAGGCTGGGTACACCGCCGGCGCGACCACGGCGGTGTGATTTTTATCGATCTGCGCGACCGCGAAGGCATCGTCCAAGTCGTGATTGACCCCGACACGCCCGAAGCGTTTGCTACTGCCGATTCCGCCCGCAACGAATACGTTTTGAGCATTACCGGCCGCGTGCGCAACCGTCCCGAAGGCACGACCAACGACAAAATGATTTCCGGCAAAATCGAAATCCTTGCCAAAGAAATCGAAGTGTTGAACGCCGCCGCTACGCCGCCGTTCCAAATCGACGACGAAAACATCAGCGAAAACGTGCGCCTGACCAACCGCGTTATCGACCTGCGCCGTCCGGTGATGCAGCGCAACCTGCGCCTGCGTTATCAAGTCGCTATGGGCGTTCGCCGTTATCTGGACGCGCAAGGTTTCATCGACATTGAAACCCCGATGCTGACCCGCTCCACGCCCGAAGGCGCGCGCGACTACCTCGTGCCGAGCCGCGTTCATCCGGGCGAGTTTTTCGCGCTGCCGCAATCTCCGCAATTATTCAAACAACTGTTGATGGTGGCAGGTTTCGACCGTTACTACCAAATCACCAAGTGCTTCCGCGACGAAGACTTGCGTGCCGACCGCCAGCCTGAATTTACCCAAATCGACTTGGAAACCTCGTTCTTGAACGAGGATGAAATCATGGACATCACCGAAGGCATGGCAAAACAAGTCTTCCAAGACGCGCTGGGCGTGGACTTGGGCGATTTCCCGCGTATGCCTTACGCCGAAGCCATGTTCTACTACGGCTCCGACAAACCCGATATGCGCATCAACCTGAAATTCACCGAGCTGACCGACCTGATGAAAACGGAAGAATTCAAAGTCTTCCGTGGCGCAGCCGACATGAAAGGCGGCCGCGTGGTTGCCCTGCGCGTACCGAACGGCGCGAAATTCAGCCGCAAAGAAATCGACGAATATACCAAATTTGTCGGCATCTACGGCGCGAAAGGTTTGGCATACATCAAAGTGAACGATGTCAGCAACCTTTCCAACGGCGAAGACAGCGGTCTGCAATCTCCAATCGTGAAATTCCTGTCTGAAAACGCCCTGAAAGAAATCATTGAACGTACCGGCGCACAAAACGGCGACATCATCTTCTTCGGCGCAGACAAAGCCAAAGTCGTGAACGAAGCCATCGGCGCGCTGCGTATCAAAGTCGGTTTGGAACACGGCGCGGAAAACGGCTACTTCGTGGACGAATGGAAACCTTTGTGGGTCGTCGATTTCCCGATGTTCGAATACGACGAAGAAGCCGACCGCTACGTTGCCGTACACCATCCGTTTACCGCGCCTAAAGAAGGTCACGAAGATCTGATGGTTTCCGACCCGGCAAACTGCCTGGCACGCGCCTACGATATGGTGTTGAACGGCTGGGAAATCGGCGGCGGTTCCATCCGTATCCACCGTGCCGACGTACAGGAAAAAGTGTTCGCCGCACTGAAAATCAGCCCCGAAGAGCAACAGGAAAAATTCGGCTTCCTCTTGGACAACCTGAAATTCGGCGCGCCTCCGCACGGCGGTTTGGCATTCGGCCTTGACCGTCTGGTGACGCTGATGACCGGTGCCGAGTCCATCCGCGACGTGATTGCCTTCCCGAAAACTCAACGCGCCCAATGTCTGCTGACCAACGCGCCGAATGCCGTGGACGACAAACAGCTGCGCGAATTGAGCCTGCGCCTGCGTCAGAAAGCAGTTGAAACAAAAGAAGCATAATTTACCGGCTTAACCTTTAAAATATCAAGGCCGTCTGAAAAATTTGAAATTTCTTTCAAATTTTTCAGACGGCCTTTCTACATTTTGGTCGTTTATATATATAATCAACCGCAAACTGTTTTATTTTAAACGTTTACTTTAATGACGTTAGAGTGTGAAAATTAACCGTTTGTAATAAAAACAAACAAATAGTCTTCGCAAGCAATATCATAGCTGTTATACAATAAAGGAACCTGACAATGTTTCTAATACTAACGGGGCTGATACTGACTTTTTTTGTTACATTGTTTATTATTACTTCAATTATTCATAAAAAACAGTTTGCCTACAACACACACCAAGACTATAACTATCCCTCCCTCCCCTCTACCGCGCATGCTACCCTCAAGGGTGGCAGCCTGACTTTACCCGCTGCTATCAGCGGGCAAGATACCGTTATTGCCAAACTCCGTATCAAATCCACTTGGGTAGGATTGCTGGCATTGCCTTTTGTTGAAACCATTTCATCTAAAGGCAAGTGGAAGCAATATTTCGAATACGGCGCAAAAGGCGTGCGCTATATCAATCTGAGCGATACTTTCTCCGACAGCGACAAAACCATCCGCCTGGAAGGCAAATACCTAACCTTGCCCGATCAAGAAATCGAACTCTCTGTTTATCCGCGTAAAAACCTCGACGGCAAAAAAATCCTTGTCCTCGCGCCTCATGCTGACGATGCCGAATTAAGCGCATACGGTTTGTATGAAAAACACGCCGCCAATTCAATGATCTGCACCTTAACTGCCAGCGAAGGCGGCAGCTTCCACTATGGCAATCTTTACGGCAAATGCGACTGCGACACCCAGGCACAATATCTGCAAAAAGGCAGGATGCGCGTTTGGAACAGCCTGACCGTTCCCCTTTTGGCCGGTGTGCCGTCTGAAAACATCTTGCAACTGGGCTACTTCGACAGCACATTGACCGCCATGCGCCAAAATCCGGAAAAAGAGATTAAATCGACCAAAATCGATACGACCGATGTCGATATTTTCCGCAGTGCCAATACCTCCCCATTGGCGAAACATCTCAAGCCCGGCTCGACTTGGAACAGCTTGGTGGACAATCTTGGCTATCTGATAGAAACATTCCAGCCGGATATTATCGTGACGCCGTCCCCCAATATCGATGCGCATCCCGACCATCAACATACTACACTGGCCGCCGTCGAAGCCCTGCGCAAAATCGATTACCGCCGCGGCAATCTGTTTTTGCACACCATACATTATCTGAGCGACGACTTCCCTATCGGCAAAGTAGGTTCTTCCCTCAGCCTGCCGCCACCCTCCGAGCAACCGTTTTACTTCCAAAGCATCTATTCTCATCCTTTAGATAAAGAGGAGCAAAACCGCAAACTTCTCGCCCTTGATGCCATGAACGACATCCGCCCCAATTCAGACGGCTATATGCGTTGGAGCACCATGATATTCAAAGGCCTAAACAAACTGCGGCACCACGTCCTTCATCTCGACAAAGACTTGGTCAACCGCTTTGTCCGCAGCAACGAATTCTTCTATACCGTCCCCATCAGCGACTTGTACCAAGAAGAGACGCTGAAACAAATCACCTATCAGGGCAAAGCCCAATAAACCGGAAAGGCCGTCTGAAAAGATGTTTCAGACGGCCTTTATCACACCAAATCAAAACAATAAAATCACCGCATTACAAACGAAAAACACCAAGCCCAAATCCAAACGCGACAACCCAAGTTATAATAAAACCCTTCCCATACACCCCACATCATCATGCCGATTTACTTCATCGCCGATTTGCACCTGAGCGAATCCCACCCTCAACTGACCGCACTCTTCCAAAAATTTATCCAAGAAAAAGCCGTTCACGCCCAAGCCGTATACATTCTTGGCGACCTTTTCGATTTTTGGATCGGCGATGACGAAAACAGCCCTTTGGTTCAAACCATCAAACAAACCATCCGCAGCCTGACCGAGCGCGGCATTGCCTGCTATTTTATCCATGGCAACCGCGACTTCCTCATCGGTAAAACCTTCGCCCGCGATACCGGCATGACCTTACTGCCCGAGTACGCCGTAATCGACCTGTTCGGCACGCCCACCCTGCTCTGTCACGGCGACACCCTCTGCACCGACGACCATTCCTATCAAAAATTCCGCCGTACCGTCCATCAAAAATGGCTGCAAAGCCTGTTCCTGCTTTTGCCGCTCACACTCCGGCTGAACATTGCCGCCAAAATCCGCAAGCAAAGCAAACAGGACAAACAGTACAAAACCGCCGACATCATGGACGTTAATCCAACCTTTACCCACGAAACCGTCCAACGCTTCCACACACCCCTGCTCATTCACGGCCATACCCACCGCGAAAACATCCACCGCAACGACGATTACACCCGCATCGTACTCGGCGACTGGCGCGACAATTACGCCTCCATTCTCGAAGTCAATGCCGAAGGCTACCGTTTTATCGCCTTATAAAACATCAGGCCGTCTGAAAACCGGTTTCCCGATTGTTCAGACGGCCTGACTGACAAACACCCTCAAACGGTTTACGCAAACCAACCGCGTATCCGCTCCAAACCACCAAAGCGCACACACGCATCCGCATTCGCTTCGGTTTTCGGTTTCGCCCGATAAGCAATGCCGAATCCAGCTTCCAATATCATCGGAATATCGTTCGCACCATCACCCATCGCCACCACCTGCCACGAAGCCAAACCCAGACGCTCACGGTATTCACGCAACAAATCCGTCTTAGCCTGCGCATCGATAATCCGCCCTTTCAGACGGCCTGTCAGCTTGCCGTTTTCCACTTCCAACACATTCGCAAAATGGAAATCCAAGCCCAAACGCCGTTGCAGGCGTTCCGTAAAGAACATAAACCCGCCTGACAGCAGCATAAACTTCACATCATTCCGTTTACACTCTGCCAACAAAAGTTCCGCGCCCGGCGACAGCTGCAACACATTCTCGTACACCTCTTCCAACACGCGCTCGTCCAAACCGGCCAGCAAAGCCACACGCTTACGCAAAGACTGCTCAAAGTCCAACTCGCCGCGCATCGACTGCTCCGTAATCTTGGCCACCTCATCCTTCAGCCCGACACCGGCCGCAATCTCATCCACGCACTCAATCGTAATCAGCGTCGAATCCATATCGCTGACAATCAGCCCCAAATCAGAAAAAGCCACATCCGGCAACACCGCGCCATCTATCTGCTGCGCAATCAACGCCGCACGCATCCCGTCCGTCAATTCAAAATCATCCGAAACCGGCACACGCAACACCGACTTCCCTGATGGTGCAGACACCAAACCGCCAAACGCCGACCAGTCGCAAGCGCCCAAATCCCCATGTTGCAACACCAAAACTTTCTTCATCTCATTCTCCTCATATCCCAAAACCCTTACAAACCACATTCAGCCTAAAACCCCGAAACCGTATTTTTGCGAATGCCTTAAAAAACCAAAACAGCATTATAGCCGAACAACCCCGGCAATTTTCAGACGGCCTGGAAACAAATTCAGCTCGAGCTGCCAATACCAATATTTACATCAACAAACCAAGCAATTACTCAAAAATTTGATTTAGGACAAGCTGTTTGAAAAACTTTGCAAGCAACAGATAACTTTCTGTTGATTTTTCTTACAGTTTCGATATAGTTATTTATGGCTAGTTTGATACTACCCTTTGTATCTAGCTTTCATTGCATTACCACCTCCATTCGTTGCCAACGGCTCCCTTTCCGGCGGCAACCTTTTTTTGACCCGATGGTTTGGCAAAATCGAAATTGAATCAAATAAAATGATTCGGGGACTTATATTTATTTTTAAAATAAAACGGCTTATAAAAAACAACGGCTCAATTTAAACGGATATTGCCGCCAATATTTAAAAACAAACAGACCTTTCTTTATCAAGGACCCCTCCCAATGCACCATTCTGAAAAACTATTCAAACTGAGCACACTTTCCCTCTGCCTTGCCGCACTGCCCCAAGCCGTACAAGCTGCCGAAGAAGTACAACAGGCTGAAGTGGAACAAGTTACCGTTGTCGGCAAAAACAAAAGCTTGCGCACTGAAAGTCAAAACAGCTACACCGTATCCGCGATGCGTTCGACTACGGGATTAGTGCTTTCTCCTCGGGAAATTCCCCAATCCGTCAGCGTCATTACTAAAAAACAAATTGAAGACCAAGGCATCACCGACTTAGAAGGTGCGTTGCAAAACGCTACGGGCATCAATGTTTTCAAAAGCGGCGGACGCACGCATTTCATGTCGCGCGGCTATTTTATCGAACAGTTTGAAGAAGACGGTATTGCCACGCAACTCGGCTCGCCCGGCGGATTCGGCTTGGGCGGCCCGGCCGGCGACCCGACCAGTGCAACCGATATGGCAATGTACGACCACATTGAAGTGGTGCGCGGTGCGGCAGGTTTGACACAGGCAAACAATGAACCCGGCGGTACGGTAAACGCCGTCCGTAAAAAGCCGACTGCAAAACGCCAGCTTTCCGCCGATTTTATGGCAAACTCATGGGGCAAAGTAAACAGCGTCTTTGATGCATCCGGCACCTTAAGCCAAGAACACGGCCTGCGTGGACGCTTTGTCGGCTCGGTAGGCAGCAACAAAACCTTCAAAGACCAATCCGGCGGCCGCGACGTCCTTCTGTATGGCGTGATGGACAAAGACATCGGCGACAACAGCAAACTTACTTGGGGTGCAAGCTATCTCAACCAAACCGAAACACCCGATCCGGACGGCCTGCCTATGCGTGCAGACGGCAAAGAGTGGAAACGCAGCCGCTATCTGGGTGCGGATTGGAACGAAGCCCGCCTGAAAAAATACAATCTCTTTGCCGAGTTTGAACATTATTTCAACGACAACTGGAAACTGAGCAGCAAGTTGGACTGGCGTAAGAACACCAGTTCAAAAGAATATTACACGCTGGGCGGCACAGGTAACGGCATCGGTACAGACGGCCTGGGAACCACATACAGCTTCGACCGTTACGATGCAGGCAACCGCCAGTTCACTTTCCAAAACAACCTGACCGGCCGCATCTTCGCGTTCGGCCAAAATCACGACCTCTTCTTCATGCACAGCTATTCCAAAGAGAACGTGAACTCAAGCAACCGCTGGCTCAACGACAGTAGCACCTATGACGCAGATGCCTTTAACGGCAGCGAGAAAGCCAAACCCGATTGGGATTCCGCCACAGCCAAAGCCCGTGGTGGCAACGGCCGTTATACTACCCATGCCTTTGGTTTGGGCGCGCGCATCAATCCTACCGACAAACTACACATCATCGCAGGCGGACGCTATACCAGCTGGAAACGCGACTTCTATTGGGATCGCGACCTCAAAGACGGGGTAGCAGGTTCATCAGACTCGCTCAAACGCAACCGCTTCGTTCCTTATGCCGGCATCACTTACGACATCACGCCTAAACAAAGCGTTTACGCCGCCTACACGTCCATCTTCAAACAAACGATGAACCGCGACTCCAACGACAAGCTGCTGCCGCCGATTATGGGACGCAACTACGAACTCGGCTGGAAAGGCGAATGGAACGAAGGCCGTCTGAATACCTCAGTCGCCCTTTACCGCACCGACAAAGACAACAACAACCAACGCGTCAATGCCAAACCGCACGCCTACTGGGAACCGCTTAACCAAAGCAGCCGCGGCTTGGACGCCGAAATCTCCGGCAGCCTGACTGACCGTTGGCAAGTTTACGCAGGCTACACCTTCAACCGCAGCACCAACCGCAGCAGCGTTACCGGCAATGTTGAATCGCGCCGAAAAGGCTACAACTTCAGCAGCCATACGCCGAAACATATGTTCCGCCTCTACACCAGCTATATCCTGCCGATTGATGACGGCAAATGGACGGTCGGGTTGGGGGTAAAGAGCAGCAGCAAAACCGCCAATTCCTACGGTTCCATCAAGCAAGGCGGCTACACCATTTGGAACACCAACGTCCAATACCGCCCGAGCAAAAACCTGCAACTGGGGCTGGCAGTCAACAACCTGACCGACAAACGCTACTACGAAAACCAATACAGCCGTGCCGCCAACAGCGGCAACTTCTACGGCGAACCGCGCAATGCCGTGTTCAGCCTGAAATGGAAGATGTAGTCCGTCTGTGGTAGCAAAATTAAAAAAAAACAATAACTAAATCATATTCGGCAATCTACCCGACCTGCTCCTGACAGACAGGGAACAATTGCCATCGTTGTAAAAGTAAGGGGTCGTCTGAAAACTGCTGTTTGAGTTTTCGGACGATCCCTTTTTCCATAAAAACCTCTTAACCCCCACCTAAAGGAGCTGTAATGAACCATCCGATTCGTTATGCCTACCTGCTTGCCGCCGTCCCGCTGCAACTTTCCGCCCAAACCACCGAACAGACGGAACATGTTGACCTGCCCACCGTTAACGTAACCGGACAAAGCCGTACTGCTTCGCGCGACAGTTATACCGTGCCGGTCATGTCCACCGCCACCGGCCTGCCGATCTCCCCCAAAGACACGCCGCAATCCGTCAGCGTCATTACGCGCAAACAAATGGACGATTCGGGCGCGACCACGCTGGAAGACGCATTGAAAACCACCACGGGGCTGAATATTTACAAACAGGGTTTCCAAACTCGCTTTCAATCCAGAGGCTTCGACATCGCGCAGATCAGCGAAGACGGTGTCAATTCGACTGTCTGTACCATGTGCGGCAATAATCCGCACGATGCCAAACAACTGACCGATACCGCACTTTACGACCGCATCGAAGTCGTGCGCGGAGCAACAGGTCTGCGTAAAGCGCAAAGCGAGCCGGGCGGCAGCATCAATGCCATCCGAAAACGCCCGACCGCTGCGCCGCTGCTTGAATTTGATGCAACTGCCGACCGCTTCGGCACGCTGCGCTCTTCCGCCGATGTATCGGGATTCCTCAGCCGCGACAATGGCTTGCGCGGGCGCGCGGTTGCCGTACTTGAAAAAAACAAAAGCTGGCGTAAAAACAGCGATGGCAATAAAGGGATTATTTACGGCGTTATCGACAAGCAAGTCGGGGAAAACGATATGCTGACGTTGAGTGCGATGTACCACCGTGAAAAAGATGTACCTTCCCTGTTCGGGCTGCCTGCCAATCCCGACGGTAGCGACCTACGATTGCCGCGCGACAGCTATTTGGGTGCGAACTGGAATCGTGCAGATTACAAAAAAGCCAATATATTCGCCGAATGGAAGCACTATTTCGGCGATCGTTGGAATCTGACCACTTCCGTTGATTACCGCCGCAACAAATCCGTTACCGAATATGGTTACGTCCCGCAGCGGCAAAATATTTCGCCCGCAGGCACATTGAGTGACGGTTATACCGGCAGAAGCGACCGCAACAATAATCAATGGACTGTGCAAAGCGATTTAGAAGGAAAATTTGATTGGTTCGGCCGCGAACATGAGTTTTACGCGGGCTATGAATACACCAAAGAAAAATTCGATAATATGTGGAGAGGCACACCCTTGAAAGATGGCAACTACCCTGTTTTTTCTTGGACGGGTGATGAAATTGCCAAACCTGATTGGAACACGGCCCGCAATCTCGAAATTCGTAAAACCGTTCCCGACACCCACACGGCGACCATAGCCACCCGCCTGAACATTGCTGATAAATGGCACATCCTGCTCGGTACAAGTTACAGCCGCTGGCGACAATCACAATATCTGTCATGGATGAAAACCCCCGACAGCCACTATAAAAAAGGCCGTTTCATCCCCTACGCAGGCATTACCTACGACATCACCCCGCAACAAAACCTATATGCAAGTTACACCAGCATTTTCAAATACTCGGGCGATTATTACGACATCAATGACAAGCTCTTGCCGCCTGTAATGGGCAACAGCTACGAAATCGGCTGGAAAGGCGCGTGGAACAACAATAAATTGAACACCACCCTCGCCCTGTTTCAAACCGAAAAACACAACCAACCCACAGACACATGGTTGGGTAAAGACCTCGCAACGGGCAATATCCGTCCTTGGGTACGCGGCGACCGCGCCATCTACACGCCTGTACGCATGGAAAGCCGCGGTATTGATGCCGAAATTGCCGGCAACATCACCGACGACTGGCAGATTTTTGCGGGCTACACTTTCAACAAAAGGCGTTATACCTCCACCGCTGCCGCCAAAACCGCAGAGCGCAACGGTCGCGGGGTCGATTTCAGCCAGCACACGCCCCAACATATCTTCCGCCTCAATACCATGTACCGCCTGCCCGGTGCGGCGCACAAATGGACGGTGGGCGGAGGTGTGAACGTCCAAAGCAAATCCAGCCCGATTATAGTGAACGGAGAGAAACAATATTTGGGCGGTTACGCCGTTTGGCATGCAACCGTACAATACGAACCCTCCAAACACACCAAGCTCAGCCTGAAAGTCGACAACCTGACCGACAAACGCTATTACGAAAGCTATGCCCACCGCGCTACCTACCAAGGACATTTCTACGGACAGCCGCGCAATGTAACCTTGAACTTCAAGTGGAAGATGTAGCCGTTGTATGAAGCGAGGTCGTCTGAAAACACAATCCGGCTTTCAGACGACCTCTTACCCCTGCCGTCATACCCGTTCATACCGACATGACGGCATCGGTATTTTCATTTGAACATCTGCAAACAGTCGTCTAAAACCCATCAGGAAACAAAAGCGTCGGATAGCGTGTCTGATACCGTTATCCCGCCGATGCAGATTTTCAGACGACCTCCCGTTATTTGTACCAACACACCATCCATGAACATCCTCAAAAAATTCTTTTACCTTGCCCGCCCTTTTTGGTCGGGAGCACACGGCCGCCTCCAATGGCTGATGCTCGCCGTTTTGATAGGGTTTACCCTATTCTCTATTACCATCAGCGTTTGGATTGCCGCGTGGGACAAACGCTTCTACGACGCGCTGGCCGCGTTTGACGGCGCATCCATGCCTTCGCTCATTGTCGAATACCTCGGCTATATGGCGATGGTTATCGGCTGCATCGTCTGCGGCGACTGGCTGCAAAAACGCCTCATCTTCCGCTGGCGCACCCATCTGACCGAGCAATTTCAAAAAAACTGGCTCGAAGGCCACAAACACTACCGCCTGCGCCTGACAGGCGAACCGGACAACCCCGACCAACGTATCGCTGAAGACATCTACCTGCTTGCCGACAAAAGTATCAGCCTCTTTCGCTCCTTCATCAATAATATTGCCAAATTCAGCGCGTTTGTCGCCGTATTGTGGACGCTCTCCGGCGTACAGACTTTCAACATCGGCGGATACAGCATTACCGTTTACGGCTACCTTGTTTGGGTTGCACTGATTTATTCCATCTTCAGCACCGTCATCGCCCATCTTGTCGGCCGCAACCTGAAAAACCTCAACATCGACCGCCAACACCGAGAAGCCGACTACCGCGCAGCCCTTTTACGCGTACGCGACCATGCCGAACAAATCGCCTTCTACAACGGCGGCGAAGCCGAAACAGGCCGTCTGAAACAACGCTACCTCCGCATCCGCGACAACTGGCGACGGCTGACCAACTGCGAATTCCGCCAAGAAACTTTTTGGGCGACCTATGTCCGCATCAGCATCTTCATCCCCATCCTCGCCACCCTGCCCATGTACCTCGCCAAAACCATGACTTTCGGCGACATGATGCAGACCCGCACATCGTTTGCCCGCGTTCAAGACAGTTTCGGCTGGTTTACTGACGCATACCGCCGCCTGATTGAATGGGCGGCAGTCGTCGAACGGCTTTCCGGTTTTCAGACGGCCTTGGAACAAGCAGAACAAAAAAGCCCCTCCCTTCAGTCACACCAAGCAGATTTGCCGCATCATAGCGGCAAGGTCGTCCTGCAAAACCTCACCGTCCACACCCAAACCGGTAGCCCCCTGCTTACTGATATTCACCTCCAAGCCCATTCTCCGGAATGGGTATTGCTTGAAGGCAGAAGCGGCATCGGCAAATCCACGCTGCTTCGCGTGCTTGCCGGTTTATGGCCGTATTACCACGGCAGTTTTTCCCTCGAAGGTAGCCGCCTGTTTTTCCCGCAACGCCCTTACCTGCCTGCGGACACATTGCGTCAAACTGTCAGCTATCCCTATACGGCCTGCCAAGACGACCATTTGATTCAAACCATTTTGGAACAAGTAGGCTTAAGCAGCCCCACGGGTCGGTTGCGCACATTGATGAACGATTTGGACACTTCACACGAATGGCACGGCATCCTTTCCGGCGGAGAGCAGCAACGCCTCAGCCTCGCTCGCGCACTGCTGCACAAACCGCAAATCCTGTTCCTAGATGAAGCCACCAACCAGCTTGATGATGAATCCGCCCTGATGTTGATGCAGACCCTCAAGCAACATTTGCCCGATACTTTGGTCATCGGCATCAGCCACCAATCCAAGATTCAAGCCCTGTTTGATAGCTCTCTGAATTTGAATGAAAAATTATTTAAATGTTAAAATGTGCAAAACGCTTGCTTTCGATCCTAATAAGGGATATAGTACTAAGTAACTAGTTCTTATTGATGAGAGCTACTCCTTGGATACTTGCCTCCGGTTCTCCAACCCGGGGGCATTTTTTTTTGCGTTTTTATTTTGTGTTTGTATGAATAGGATAAAGACGGAATATAAAAGGTTTTCAGAACACGAGGCCTATAATCTTTATAAAAGATTGGCTATAAATAAAAAACACCAATCTCAAATCGATAGTTAAATAAAACCGCAAACCACGCTTTCCCAAACTTTCAGGCCGTCTGAAATCCTCTCTTCAATGCGGTAAAAGGAACAACCGTTACCTTGGCACAGGAACAACGCCTGGCCAACGGAGAGCTGATACCGAAAGGCTCTGTGGTAACGTGGTCGGACAATGCGGTGAAGGTTGTGCGGCCTGATGGGAAAAAGCGGAGATTTAATAGTCGGGATTGGGAACAGAAGGCATTGCCGAAACCTTCTCTATCATCATTAGCCAACTTAACCAGCAAAGAACAAAAAGTAATCAGATATTTAGCTAGAGATAATGGTAAAATTATTGTTAACGGCGAACAAATTCCTGTCAATCGGCTTCCGCAGGACATTAATGTCAAACCAACTCCGCCATCTCCCTTAAATGGTAGTGGAAGAACCATTGGTAAGAGCAAGTCTCAAAACCAAATTATGCAGGACGATGTGGCTTACTTGCGCTCAATGGGTGCAAAAGATATTAGGATCAACCAACAGCAGGTAAACAACCAAATGTGCCGGGTAGGGATCTGCCGCCCGGATGTCCAAGACACCTTGCGTGATTCTAATAAACGAATTTATATCGAATACGATCGCGCCAGTTCGAACCGTGGAGCCGGACATGCATCAAGAGCATTGAGTAATGATCCGGATGCTATTGTAATTTTAAGAACCGTGGATTAAATTATGAATGTAAACAAAGATTTTTTTCTTGCAAAAGACGGCCATCCAAGCCTGAAACAGTTTTATTTTATTGGCGCGCCATTTGAAAAAGCACTGGATCTCTATTTGAAAAGATTAATGGATTTAAGCGACTTTTATCAGAATTTAAAACCGAAACTATCGTATTTGGATGAGGAATATACCCTCAGTCAGAAATTGGATTTCTTGAATCCGCTTGAGATTACCGGATCATCCAAATATTTATTGTTGGAAACGCAGTCTGATTGGTCATTGCTAATAGACAATAATCGGAACGGCACAGACTTTTCAAGTGTGCCGTATGAAGCCTTGCTGTGGAAAATCAGATTATTGACTATGTACTTACGCCCATATTTTGGCAAAGATGAATTCGGTGCGGTCTCATTTACCCTATATGAGGGCAGCAAACAGGTTTCCCGTCATGACTGCGAAACCAGAAATGTTATGCTGCATAAAGAAACCAGTCGTGTCGAGTTTATGGAATATGGCACGCCGCTGCCGTTTGAACAGACAGAAAAATATACCGAAAGACTCAAAAAAAACAGGCTGACTGTGGAGATGATCGAAGAATATTGCAAACATTTAGGCATTTCATTATTTGATTTGGACTTCTACCAGTCCAAAGCCGCCCTTATTGAGATATTGAGAAACAAATAACTTCCATCTCTTCAAAAAGACAGTCTGAAAAATATTCAGGCTGTCTTTTATCGTTAATCCCATATTTTAGACGGCCTGTTTAACCCTCTATTGCAAAGCTTGGCACAAACACCGCTGACCGACGGCAATTAATTACTATATAATCAAATGCATTGTTACCCTACAAAGGAGCCACACCATGACCACAAAAATTAAAATTGGTATCGTCGGTGCAACCGGTTACACAGGCGTTGAATTGTTGCGCCTGCTCAGCAGCCACCCCAACGTAGAAGTCACTGCCGTCACCAGCCGAAGCGAAGCCGGTATTGCGGTTACCGACTACTTTCCCAGCCTGCGCGGTATTTACGACCTTGCATTCCAAACACCCGAAGATGCCGGGCTTGACCGTTGCGACCTCGTGTTCTTCGCCACGCCCAACGGCGTGGCCATGAAAGAAGCACCGGCCCTTGTGGAAAAAGGCGTACGCGTGATTGACCTGTCTGCCGACTTCCGCATCCGCGACATCCCCACATGGGAAAAATGGTACAAAATGACCCATGCCGCGCCGCAACTCGTTTCCCAAGCAGTGTACGGCTTGTGCGAACTTTACAGAGACGACATCGCCAAAGCCATGCTGGTGGCCAACCCGGGCTGCTACCCTACTTGCGTTTCCCTACCCTTATTGCCGCTGCTTCAGGATGGCCGTCTGAAAGCCAACGCTCCTCTGATTGCCGACTGTAAATCCGGTGTTTCCGGTGCAGGCCGCAAAGCCAGCACCCACGCCCTATTGTGCGAAGCAGGCGACAACTTCAAAGCCTATGGTGTCGGAGGCCACCGCCATTTGCCTGAAATCCGACAAACCCTGTCCGGACTGCAAGACCATGTTTCAGACGGCCTAATTTTCGTGCCACACCTTGTTCCGATGATACGCGGCATGTACGCCACCCTGTATCTGCACCTGCAAGAACATACTGATCCTGAAGCCTTGCTGCGCGAATACTACCGCGACAGTCCTTTTGTCGATATTTTGCCTTCAGGTTCGACCCCTGAAACCCGCAGCGTGCGCGGCGCCAACCTCTGCCGTATCAGCGTTCAAAAAGCGCCCGATCAAGACGATGTGTGGATTGTTCTTTCCGTCATCGACAACTTGGTTAAAGGCGCAGCCGGTCAAGCCGTACAGAATATGAACATCATGTTCGGCCTACCCGAAACCACCGGCCTGACTAATGCACCATTGATGCCTTAAGCCATCATTATTGAAAACACAAGGCCGTCTGAAACAATGGTTTTTCAGACGGCCTTTATCAATTCATTCACAAACATCACTCATACACCACGCCGGCAAGCATTTCTTCTTCATTCAAGTTGCCGTACTGTTGCTCCCAATCGTGGGTAGCCTCCACCATATCGCATTCTTTGGCAAAAGCCAGCAGCCTGCCGTCCATCTGATCCAGACTCAAGCTGCCCAAGCGTTCGCATTCCGAAGCCGTCAGATTACCTTCTGCCTCATGCGCCTCCGAAGATCCGAAAGGCAGAGCAAAAAAACCCAGTACCAACGCCAGCAGCACCCAAAAAGTATTTTTACGCGAACGAGTCATTTCACACCTCTCATCATAATCATATAGCAGGTTTAAATCAGGAAAACTAAACCAAATAAAATTAAACTAAGAAAAATCGAACAGAAAATTAGAAATATCGACTTATCTAAGACAAAACGAATAATACTAAGAAAAAATAGAATATGCAATACTTTTTCTTAGATGAAGTAATTTTTTTCTTACAATTTTATAAAAACTAAGGTAAAATACACTCAAATCGTCCAAACCATATAAAAAACATACCTCCATAAAGGCATAAACATGGATACCTTTAAAGACCGCCTGGCTTTCTTATGGAAAGATGAAGCCCGCCAAGCCAAAATTGCCGCCGACATCGATATGACCATCGCCGGATTCAGCCGTATCTGGAACGAAGGCGGCCTGCCGAAATCGGAAACGCTAAAAAAAATCAAACAACTTAAAGGCTGCAGCATAGACTGGCTTTTGACAGGCGAAGGTTCTCCCTTCCCCGATTCCGAAGCCCCAAAAGCCACAGCAACCGACACACTGGGCAACCCTGTCGATATAGACGAATTTGTCTTCGTACCGCGTTACGACATCCAAGCCGCGGCCGGACACGGTCAGCTCGTCGGCGATGAGCAACCCATGTTCGCCATGGCGTTCCGACGCTATTGGATTGAAAATTATGTAACGCGCGACATCAAAAACCTTTCCGTTATCTCAGTCAAAGGCGACTCGATGGAAGGCGTGCTGAATGATGGCGACACCATCCTCATCAACCACGGCCAAACCACGCCGCGCGACGGCCTCTATGTTTTGCGCCTCAACGAAAACCTTTTGGTCAAACGCCTGCAACTGATACCCGGCGGCATCGTCAACGTCATTTCTGCCAACGAAGCCTACCCTACTTTTGAAATCGACTTGAAAAACCCAACCGACGACGTTGCCATCATCGGCCGTGTCGAATGGTTTGGCAGAAGTATCTAAATCTGACATACTGATGCTTGAAATTTCTGCCATGCCCTCCATGTAAGCTGGCAGACCCTGTCTGCACAAACTTGCCTTGACTAACGGTTTGCGCGACAATAGTAAAAATATTCATATAAAAGGAATCACATCATGTCAGACGAAAGCCCTATTATCTTTACTGACAGCTGCTGCACCAAAGTTGCCGACCTGATTGCCGAAGAGAACAATCCCGATTTGAAATTGCGCGTATTCGTCAACGGCGGCGGTTGCTCCGGCTTCCAATATGGTTTTACCTTTGATGAAATCAAAAACGACGACGATTTTGAAATCCAGAAAAACGGCCTGACGTTCTTGGTTGACCCAATGAGCTACCAATATCTGGTTGGTGCGGAAATCGACTACACTGAAAGCCTGCAAGGTTCTCAATTCGTCATCCGCAATCCGAATGCAGAGACAACTTGCGGTTGCGGTTCGTCCTTCTCCGTATAAACAATCCGTTTTTGCCACAAAAAACAGGCCATCTGTATCTTCAGACGGCCTTTTGTGTGAATTTATTTTAAACAATTTTATATTTACCTTATAATAATATCGGGCGTGAATATTTACTCTACGATAGACATAACATTGGACATGCATATTTCCATATAAATAAAAAATTATTGTCCAGCCGATTAACGACACAAAGGCAAACCGTACTTGGTCTGCCTGAGACTGCAGCCTCTATTCTGGCTCGTATCATAAGCCAAGACAGCTCAAACACAATAACAAAACCTTAGGCCAAACCCATTTGGTTGACGCAGTCGAAATACTCATGGGATATCAATGAGCAAACAAGAAAAATTTTTCGACGTATACGTTTCCTATCCGCCAAACACGGATAGGGAGCGCATCCATGCCTGCCTGTATGAAAACCTGCCCGAAAACGAAGTTGAGAGCCTGATTCAAGCCTTGGCCGAGCGTCCGCAAGCCATTGTGGCCGAGAAATGCACCCAAGACGAGCGAGAAAATGCGCAGCATTACTTCGGCTATTTGGGTTTGGACGTGATCATCCGTCAGGCTATGGAATTGGAAGCGGTTGAAGAAAAAGCTGTATTGGCAGTCAACACTCCCGACCCTATCCAATGCCCCGTCTGCATGACGATTATTGACGAACTAGATTCACAGGAATGTAAAACCTGCCACTTTGATTTGACAGAAAAAAATGAGCTTGCCATCCAGCGCAAGCGCATTGAATGGCAGGAAAGAATCTCTTTCGAGCATAAAAAACAAACCGAAATTGCCCACAAGCTCAAATATGAACGTGAGCAGGAAGAGAAAAAACTGCGCAAAAAAATCCGTGCCGAATTGGAATCCCAATTACGCAAAGAGTTAGGCCAAAATCCTGAGCTGGCCGCACTTGCAGCGAGGAAGAAAACACGGTTTCTGCTTACAATGGCTATCGTATTCGCCGTTTTGAGCCTGCTTGCACTCGGCTATATCGCTGCAAAATTCTTCTAAACTGATTTCAAAACTTAAGGCCGTCTGAAAAACAGATTTTCAGACGGCCTTTTATTTCCTTATTGATTGAACCATTTCAATCAAGCCTCTTGCACATCAACATCCACCGACCATCTGATTTTGCCGTCGCGGTTTTGCTGCAATACCTGTACCCACAAACTCACGGCGCGGTGCAAATCCTGTCGGGACGGAGATTCGAGGAAGATTTGCGCGCGTTCGCGTTCGGCGAGGCGCACCATCAGCATGGGGGCGGCGCCGAACTGGGAGACGCTTTCGGGCAAAAGCGGGGCGAGAGTTTCTTTGGCGGCGTTGAGAAATTCCATCGCATCGGCAACACGCGGCGCGTCGGCGCGAATGGCGGTTTGAAAACCGAAGGGCGGCATGGCGAACATTTGCCGCTCGTTCAATTCGTTTTCGGCAAACATGGCGTAGTCCTGCGCTTTGACGGCGGCGAAGACGGGATGTTCGGGCAGTTGGGTCTGTATCAACACCTTGCCGGGTTTGTCGGCGCGCCCCGCCCTGCCGGACACTTGCATCAGCTCGGCGAACAGCCTTTCCGGTGCGCGAAAATCTGCGCTGTACAGGCTGCCGTCGGCGTTTAATACGATAACGAGGTTGAGCCGCGCAAAATCATGGCCTTTGGCGAGCATCTGCGTGCCGACCAGAATGTCGATTTTGTTGTCGGCAATGCGGCGGTACAAATCCGCCCAGTCGTTTTTGTGCGCCGTGCTGTCCCTGTCGACGCGGACGACGGCTGCCTTGGGCAGGAAGGCGCGCAGGGTTTCTTCGACGCGCTGCGTGCCGTGGCCGACGGCGGTCAGGTCTTGGTTGCCGCAGTCGGGGCATTTGAACGGGATGGGTTCGCGGTGGTCGCAGTGGTGGCAGCGCAGTTGGCGGGCGCGTTGGTGCAGCACCATTTTGGCGGAACAGTTCGGGCAGCCGAAGGTATGGCCGCAGTCGCCGCAAAATAATGCGGGTGCGAAACCGCGCCGGTTGAGGTACACCAGCGACATGCCGCCCGCTTCAAAGTTCTGTTTCAAAAGCTGCAAGGCTTGCGGCGAGAAGCCGTTGTCGAGTTTCAGACGACCTACGTTGAGGATGTCCACTTGCGGCAGTTGCGCGGCGGCATGGGCGCGCTCGGTCAGTTGCAGCAGGCGGTACGCGCCGCTTTGCGCCTTGTGCCAGCTCTCCAAGCTGGGCGTGGCACTGCCCAGCACGACGGGGCAACCGCTCTGCTTCGCCCGCCACACCGCCAAATCGCGGGCGTGGTAGCGCAATTCGTTGTCCTGTTTGAACGAGCCGTCGTGTTCCTCATCGACCACAATCAGCCCGACATCATCCATCGGCGTGAACACCGCCAGCCGCGTGCCGATGACTAATTGCGCCTGCCCCAACATCGCGCGCAGATAATCCTGCGTGCGCCTGCCTGCCGCCATCTGGCTGTGCAACACGGCGGTCGGCACGTCGGCAAAACGGTTTTCCACCCGCTTCAAAAGCTGCGGCGTGAGGTTGATTTCGGGCAACAGAAACAACACCTGCCGCCCCTGCGCCAACACTTTCGCCATCACATCAAAATACACCTCGGTCTTGCCGCTGCCGGTGATGCCGTACAGCAGAAACGGCTGAAATTTACCAAAGGCCGTCTGAATTTCATCGGAAGCCTTCTGCTGGTCGGCGTTTAATACAAATTCAGAGTGCGAAGCCTGCCCGTGGTACGACCTCAATACAGGTTTCGCCGCTTCCGTCGTTTCAATCCAGCCTTGTTCCGCCCAATCTTCGATTAACTTCGCCGCCTGCGCGTTCACCTGCTTCAACGCCGCCATCGTCATCCCGCCCGACAGCAGCGCGTCCCACAAAGCCGCTTTTTTGTTGAACCGTGCCGGCGGTGGCATTTGCGCCCTGCCCGCTTCGTTCAGCGCGTAAAACAACGGCGGCTGCGGCATTTCCACCGCGCGCGTTTCCTTCAAACCTTGCGGCAATGCGGCAAATACTGCCTGCCCCGTCGAATAGTGGTAATAACGCGACGTAAACGCCAACAAATCACGCCAGCTTTGAGGCAACGGCGGTTCGTCCGAAAAGGCCGTCTGAACGCTCAAAATCCGCGCCGTATCCATATCGGGCGAAATATCCGTTTCCCACACAATCCCGACAACGGTTTTATTGCGAAAAGGCACAAGCACCCGAGTTCCCGGAGGAAGCGGCTCGGAATAGGAATACGTCAAAAGGCCGTCTGAAAGCGGCACGTTTACGGCAATACGGTGATAGAACATACAAACAATCAAATTATTTTTTCGTATTTTAACAGCCGAAAGCTATTTTCAGACGATAATTTGAGCCTGAGTACAATGCAGACATGACAGAGGTTTGATACAATGCCTTACTTTCAACGCACGCAAGTCTCTCGCATGAAAACCAAGTTAATCAAAATCTTAACACCGTTTGCCGTCCTTCCTTTGTTGGCATGCGGTCAACCTGCCGTATCCAACGCCAACGCGGCGCCTGCTCCGGCCGCAAAAGCGGAAGCGCCTGCCGACAAATCTGTTGCCGCTTCTTTGAAAGCGCGTTTGGAAAAAGTCTATGCCGCCCAAGATTTGAAAGTTTTGAGCGTCAATGAAACACCGATTAAAGGCATTTACGAAGTTGTCGTCAGCGGCAAACAAATCATCTATACCGATGCCAAAGGCGACTATATGCTCGTTGGCGACCTCATCAACGTCAACACGCGCCAAAGCATGACTGAAGAACGCGCCGCCGATTTGAACAAAATCGACTTCGCTTCCCTGCCTTTGGACAAAGCCATCAAAGAAGTGCGCGGCAACGGCAAACTGAAAGTTGCTGTTTTCTCCGATCCAGACTGCCCGTACTGCAAACGCTTGGAGCATGAATTTGAAAAAATGACCGACATCACGATTTATACCTTCATGATGCCGATTCCAAGCCTGCACCCTGATGCCGCGCGCAAAGCCGAGCTGTTGTGGTGCCAACCCAATCCGACCCAGGCATGGATCGACTGGATGCGCAAAGGCAAGCTCCCAAGCGGCAAAGCAAACTGTGAAAACCCTGTTGCAGAAACCACTTCGTTGGGCGAACAATTCGGCTTCAACGGCACGCCGACCGTGGTCTTCCCTAACGGCCGCAGCCAAAGCGGTTACAGCCCTATGCCTCACCTCAAAGAAATCATCGAGAAAAACCAGTAATACAGGGTTTAATCTCCATCAAGGACGCTTTACGCGTCCTTTTTTCATGTCGCCCGCCATCAACTGCCTTCAGACGGCCTCAAAACAGACAAATATAAAAAAGGACGTGTCCAACACGTCCTTTTTTCCCTTTACCTTACAGGTAGAATTTTTCAATTACTTTCAGGTTTTCATCCAATTTGTACACCAGCGGCTGACCGGTTGGGATTTCCAAGCCCATAATGTCTTCGTCGGAAATGCCTTCGATGTGTTTGGCCAACGCGCGCAGGGAGTTGCCGTGTGCCGCAACCAATACACGCTTGCCGCTCAAGATGGCCGGAGCGATTTGGTCTTCCCAGAAAGGCAGGACGCGCTCGAGAGTCACTTTGAGGTTTTCGCCATCAGGTACGACATCGCTAGGCAGGTTGGCATAGCGGCGGTCGTTGTGGGCGGAGTGAGGGTCTTTAGGATCGAGCAGCGGAGGCAGGGTGTCGTAGCTGCGGCGCCAAATGTGGACTTGCTCGTCGCCGTATTTTTCTGCGGTTTGTTTTTTATCCATACCTTGCAGCTGGCCGTAGTGGCGCTCGTTCAAGCGCCATGATTTGATTTGTGGAACAAACAGTTGGTCGGATTCTTCCAAAACGATGTTACAGGTTTTGATGGCACGGGTCAGAACGGAGGTAAAAGCGATGTCGAACTCATAGCCCTTCTCTTTCAGCTTTTTACCTGCTGCCGCGGCTTCTGCCAAACCTTGCTCGCTCAGCTTGACGTCGCGCCAGCCGGTGAAAAGGTTTTTCGCGTTCCATTCGCTTTGTCCGTGACGGATGAATACTAATTCCATGATAGTTTGCTCCAATGAAGTTTGGGAAAGGGTATTTATATCACACTTTGCCGCCACGCTGATAACGCCGGCGGTTTCTTTTGATATGTTGCAAGTTTGCTTTTAGTCTTCAGACGGCCTTGTCGGAAGGTAAACGTCAAAACGCGTGCTTTTGCCTGTGTATTGATAAGCAGGTTTGCGCCCGTCGAGAAATTCGCCCAAGCGCGGGCGTTTGACGACAATGCGCTTTTTGGCGGTATTTAACGCTGCATCCAACAAATCGGCTTCATCTTGAGCTGCGCCGACCAAGTCGTGAAAGTAAGCCATTTCTTTTTTCACGGCGGCGGTTTTGCGACGCTCCGGATACATCGGGTCGAGATACACGATATCGGGTCTGCCGTTTTGCGTTGCCAATTCCTGCATTAAATCAACGGCATTGCCGAAGTGCAAAGTAATGCGTTGGGCAATCTCCCGTGTCTCTTCACTTTGCCCTGCCCTGTTGAGGCCGTCTGAAAGTAGACAGGCAACGGCGGAATTTTGTTCAAAAGTGTGTACATTCAAACCCAACGAGGCAAGCACAAAACTGTCACGGCCCAGTCCGCCGGTAGCGTCCCAGACAGTCGGTTGCGTAGTGTGGTTAACGGCTTTGGCAATCAACTCGCCTCCGCCTTTAGTGCGCCGATAATGGGCGGCACCGCCATCAAAATCAACGCGGACACAGCCTTTTTCACCGGCGCGGCACAAACTGATGCCGCTTTCGTCAGCGATAAGGAAACTGCCTTCTTCAGGCTGCCGGTCGATAACGGTCAGTCCGAAAGGCGCGGCAAGGCTGCGAAGTTCGACAGATGCGGTTTCGTCAAAATAAATCTTGTACATAAGGCTTATGTTTCAGACGGCCTTGAAAACTCAGGCCGTCTGAACGTTTTAATTGATGTCCAAGCGTTCCATGCGGTAGCGCATAGAGCGGAAGCTGATGCCCAAAAGTTTGGCGGCTTGGGTACGGTTGTAACGGGTTTGCTGCAAAGCCTGCTCGATGATGCTGCGTTCCACTTGGTCGAGGTAATCCTGTATCTGCATGGTCCGCGGATCAAACGGCGGAATCGGGCTGTGATTGAGTGTAGTTTCGCGTGCGTCAGGTTCGGCAATATCGTCAAAAGAGAAGCCGCTGCGTTCAGCCTTAACCTGTGGGGCATTTTGAATCTGCAAGTCGTCCACTTGTATCACTTGGCCGACCGTCAACGCAACGGCGCGTTCGAGGATATTCTCCAACTCGCGGAAGTTGCCGGGATAGCTGTAATGCAACAGGGCTTCTTGGGCTTTCGGGCTGAGTTTGTAGGTTTGATTGCCGTGACGGTGTTTGTACAGCAAATACAAAATCAGCGCGCCTAAGTCTTCGCGCATTTCGCGCAAAGGCGGCATGTGCAGGGTGACTACGTTGAGGCGGTAATACAAGTCCTGACGGAATGCGCCGCTTTCAACCAAGGCTTCGAGGTTTTTATGGGTTGCACAAATAATGCGCACATCCACAGAGGTTTCCCGCGCATCGCCGATACGGCGCACGGCTTTTTCTTGAATGGCGCGCAGGAGTTTGACCTGCATGGCAAGCGGCAGATCGGCAACTTCGTCAAGGAACAAAGTGCCGCCGTCAGCGTGTTGGAAAAAACCTAAACGGTCTTGATCCGCGCCGGTAAAGCTGCCTTTTTTGTAACCGAAAAATTCGCTTTCCATCAGGTTTTCAGGAATGGCACCGCAGTTGACGGCAATAAACGGTTTGTCGGCACGGTCGGACAGTTCGTGAATCGTGCGCGCCGCCTGCTCTTTACCCGTACCGGACTCGCCGGAGATATAGACGGGAACAAGGCTGTGGGCCAATCTGCGAATCAGGTGGCGCACTTCGACCATTTGCGGCGAGGTACCCAACAGGCGCGGCATATCGTCCTCGCCTTCCAATATAGGTGCGTCTTGTTGCAAAGCAGGATTGATGCTGCCGGCCGAAAAACGCTCTTTTAAGGAATTGAGTCCTTCCGGAACAATCAAAGGCCGGTTAAATTCGCTCTGTACGCTCTTAGGAGGCGTAACGACAGGCTTGGCCGGTTGAGGTTCGGGTTTATACAGGGCGGCAGAAACTGGCACAGGCTGCGATTTGACTTTTTCAGACGGCGTGGGTTCGGCAGTATTGTCTGAAACCGACACTGCCGATTTAACCAATGAACGCAACTGCGACAGCGTAATCGGTTTTTGCAGATAATCAAACGCCCCTGCTTTCAAGGCTTCAACGGCTTGGTCGGCATTGCCGAAAGCCGTAATCACGGCGACTGGCGTGTCGAGCATCAGTTCATCAATGTGTTGGACAACCTCTAGGCCGGAGCCGTCGGGCATACGCATATCGGTCAACACCAGCGAATAATCGTTGCTGTCCAGCTTGTCTTTGGCTTCTTCAACACCAGCCGCAGTATCGACGCGCAGACCCATTTTCATCAGGGTCATTTCCATCAGGTCGCGGATGTCTGCCTCGTCATCAACAACCAAAACCGGCTCTTGCAATTTATTCATCCCGCGCTTGCTCCTTCGGTAAAATCAATTCAAACCCGTTCATTTCAGGGTGATAATGCAGCTGCCCCATATTGGCGTGTGCCAACTCGCGTGCGACGTAAAGCCCCAAGCCGGTGCCTTGTTTTTCGGTAGTGTAAAACGGCTCGAACAAATGATTTCGTACATCAGGCGGCACGCCTTTGCCGTTGTCCGCCACTACGATGGAAATATGCATCCTGCCGCTAGGGCGGATAAGGACGGTAATGGCGTTTTCGTCCTGACGGCTGTGTCGCCACGCATTGTTGCACAAGTTCCACATCACTTGCTGCAAGTGCATAGGATCGACCAATACGGTCAGATTGTTGCCGTCCATATTCATGCGCAGACAGCCGATGGCATCGGGATTGTTCAAGGTAAATTCCTGCTTGAACTCCAACCAGAATTTCATCAGATTAATCGGCTGGCGGCTGATGTTGTCTCGTTTGTTAAACAGGGATACGTCTTCCAACATCTTGTCGATGCGTTGGATATTGCTGTCGATGATGTTGTAGAGCTTGGCCTTGAGCGCGTCTGCCTCATTGCCCTCTTGCAACAAATCGCTGGCATGACGGATGGCGGACATCGGGTTGCGGATTTCGTGGGCAAGGTTGGCAGTCAACTGTCCGAGCGAAGTCAGCTTGGTGGACATGGCCTCCGCAGCCACTTCACGCAATGAGCGGACGTACAACATCAGCAGCTCGGTTTGCTCCTGAATCAGCGGAACGGCACGGACGTGCATGGCGTGTTGGAAAATATGGATATCGGTTTCAAAAGGTTTGTCGGGTTGACGCTGCCAGCGTGCGACCAGTTCGCCAAACACGATTTCCTGCTGATCGATAATCAGACTGGGGAAATAGATTTTTGCCTGCTTGTTAAACAGCCACACGCGTTGGGTCGCATCAATCACCACAACCGCTTCCTGAACGCGGTTCAAAACCAAATGGTTCAAGCCGCTGATACGGCGGTATGCCAGTTGATGGCGGCTGGCGGACTCTGTAGCCTGCTCCAAATAACGGGCGGCAAACGATGTCAACATTGCCACCAGATAGCCTGCGCCGATCAGCATCAAAGAATTCGCCATTGATTTCGCGTCCCAATTAAACGAATCGAAACGCATACTGCCGTCTAAAAACAGGTTCAAAATAAACAACATTGCCGTATAACCTGCATACAGCATGGGATAATGGCCATAACTGAGCAGACACGACGTAGCAACAAACGGCAAAACCAAAATCCCGAAACCGGAAGCCGTACCGCCGGAGATATACACCAAAACCATCATCATGGTGATGTCGACCACGGCGCTGGCATTGGGCAAATCCAAAGACTGCCACTGCCAGCCCGGACGGAACACGGAGAGCATAATCAGGAAGAAATACAGCGTTACCCAGATATAAAACGCAACGTCCGGCAACGAAACGCCAATCAGGTTGCCGCCTGTGTAGCTGCTGAACGCGTGCAAAACCAAAAGCGGTAAGACGATGGCTATTCGGGCAATGTTGATTACACCGGGAATCCGCTCCCTCAGATTACCCAGTTCTTGAAGATTGGCTCTGTTCATAAGTGAACCTTTTTTATTATCATGCAATGTCGTATAAATTTAATTTATTTAGATATATTTGTTCTTGTTTCAGGACAAACTTTTCAGATGGCCTGAGATTTCCAATACCTTGCCTTTTTTACCGCGTTTGCCGTCAATATCGGCAATACGCAGTTTTTCCTGATATTCTGCACCGCGTCGGCCGACCGATACAACGGTAAACTCAGGAGAGGTCGTCACCATAATGTGTTCCAAAGATGCACCATCGGCCAGCGACATCAACTGCAAACCGCGGCCTTTGGCCATGACTTTAAGTTCGCCAATGGAAAACGCCAAGAGGCGGTGGTCGCTGCTGGCCAGTACGATTTTGCAGTCGGGGTTGATGAGCGAGGAAGCATAGACGGCAATCGGCGGCAGGACGGTTTCGCCGCTATCCACGGTCATCACTACTTTGCCCGCTTTCACGCGTCCGACCATATCGCCCAGCTTGGCGATGAAGCCGTAACCGCCGCTGCCTGAGAGCAGGTAGTGCTGTTCGGGCTGCCCGGTGAGCATGGCGACGGGCTTCGCGCCGTTTTGCAGCTCAATTAAGGATGAAACCGGCACGCCGTCGCCTCGTCCGCCGGGGATTTCGGCGGCATCAAGCGTGTAGGTTCTGCCCAATGAATCAAGAATAACGACGGGTAAAACGGTGCGGCCTTCAAGGGTTTGTTTGAGGCGGTCGCCTTCTTTGAACGCAGTTTGGCTCAAATCGAGGTTGTGTCCGGCGCGGCTGCGTATCCAGCCTTTTTCCGACAGAATCAGTGTGATGGGTTCGTCGGCGGTAGTTTGCGTCAACACGGCGCGTCCGGCTTCTTCCACCAGCGTGCGGCGTGCGTCGCCGAACTGCTTCATGTCCGCCTGCATCTCTTTGATAATCAGCTTGCGTTTTTCGTTTTCGTCGCCCAAAAGGATATTCAGACGACCTTGTTCCTCGCGCAATTCGTTCAATTCTTTTTCGAGTTTGAAACCTTCCAAACGCGCCAACTGCCGCAGGCGGATTTCCAAAATGTCTTCGGCTTGGATTTCGGTCAGCCCGAACGCCGCCATCAAATCGGTTTTCGGGTCGTCTGATTCGCGGATGACTTTAATCACTTCGTCAATGTGCAGAAAGACTTTCAGACGACCTTCGAGGATGTGCAGCCGTTTTTCCACTTGGTTCAAACGGAATTTCAGACGACGTGTTACGGTCACGACGCGGAAATCCAGCCATTCCTGCAAAATCGTTTTCAGGTTTTTCTGCGCGGGACGGTTGTCCAAACCCATCATCACCAAGTTCATCGACACATTGCCTTCCAGCGAAGTCTGCGCCATCAGCGTGTTGATGAAGGTATCCGTATCGATGCGGCTGGATTTGGGCTCGAACACAAGGCGCACGGGATGCTCGCCGTCGGACTCGTCGCGCACGCGGTCGATTAAATCCAGCATCAGCTTTTTGGTGTTGAGCTGGTCTTGGTTCAGCTGCTTTTTGCCCGCTTTCGGTTTCGGGTTGGTTTGTTCTTCGATTTCGGCAAGGATTTTGGCGGAATTGGCGTTCGGTGGCAGTTCGGTCACAATCACGCGCCATTGCCCGCGCGCCAGCTTCTCGATTTCGTAACGCGCACGCACGCGCACGCTGCCCTTGCCAGTTTCGTAAATCCGGCGCAATTCGTCCGCCGGCGTAATGATTTGACCGCCGCCCGCAAAATCGGGCGCGGGGATGTATTGCATCAGGTCGGCGGTTTCCAACGTCGGCTTTTTCAACAACGCAATCGCCGCCTGCGTCACTTCGTTCAAATTGTGCGACGGAATTTCGGTTGCCATGCCCACCGCAATGCCTGACGCACCGTTGAGCAACACCATAGGCAGGCGGGCTGGCAGGTGCAGCGGTTCGTCAAACGCGCCGTCGTAGTTCGGCACGAAATCCACCGTTCCCTGATTGATTTCGGACAACAGCAATTCCGCAATCGGCGTCAGCCGCGCTTCGGTGTAACGCATCGCCGCCGCCCCGTCGCCGTCGCGCGAGCCGAAGTTGCCGATGCCGTCGATTAAGGGGTAGCGCAAGGTAAAATCCTGCGCCATCCGCACCATCGCTTCATAGGCGGAACTGTCGCCGTGCGGGTGGTATTTACCCAAAATCTCACCAACCACGCGCGCCGATTTCACCGGCTTCGCCCCCGCCGTCAAACCCATATCGCGCATGGCAAACAAAATGCGCCGCTGCACGGGCTTTTGGCCGTCTGAAACTTCAGGCAGCGCGCGACCTTTGACCACGCTCATAGCGTATTCGAGATAGGCGCGTTCGGCGTACTGACCTAACAGCAGGTAGTCTTCGCCGATAGGAGATGGGCTTGGAGCGGAAATGTGTTCTGTCATCAGGATGGTAAAACGAAATAAATTAAAGAAGGATATTGTAAAGCAAAATCGGTAGTCATAGCCAATTTGAGTGATGAACGGTAGTGCAGCGACAATAAGGCTTACCGAATCAGGTCAGCAAATGGAATCCGTTTCGACAAAAAAGGCCGTCTGAAACCATTTCATGTTTCAGACGGCCTTTTCATTTTGGTTTTAAATCAAAACTTCATTATTCTGCAGTAGCCGGTTTGGCCGCAGTTTTAATGGTTAAGGTCAACGCAGCGGCAATGGCGAGGAAAACACCGGCAAACGTCATCGCGTTGGCAGGGTTTGAACCCAAGAAGGTTTTGTACACCCAGCCGAAAGATACGGTTTCAATCAGCATTGGAATCACAATCATCATGTTCACAATACCCATGTACACGCCGTAACGTTCTTTCGGAATAGAACCGACCATAATCATAAACGGCACGCCCATCATACTTGCCCAACCGACACCGAAACCAATCATCGGGGCAAACATCAGGTATTTGTTGCCGATGTGCGGAATGGTGAGCAAGGCCAGCGCGGCAAGGGTTACGGCAAAGGCGTGAACATATTTGGCGGCATATTTGCGCGCCATCCACATCAGGCCGAAGGCGGAGATAAAGGTTACAACGTTGTAGAAACCGTTTACCAAACCGGTCCATGCAACAGCCTCCTGATAAGCAACCTTATCAGCAGAGGTGGAATCCCAAACAGATTTAACAAGACTGTGTGAAATATATTGCCAATAAATAAAAAGTGCATACCATTAGAAAAGATAAACTGAAGCAAGCTGCCACAAAGGTTTGGGCATTTCTTTGATGGCACTAAAGATCTCTTTGACGGCATGAACAGGACCTCTTGGTTGAGCTTTAATTGCTGCCATTTCTTGAGGTGAAGGTTCACGTTCAGGAGTAGTTAATACAGTTACTAGGACAGAACCAATAGAGCAAACCGCACCAATATAGAAGGAACCGAATACCCAATACGGGATACCCGCTTCGGAAGTTTGTTGCAACCAGCCGATTTGCTGGGAGATGTAGAGGGAAACGTTGGCCAGGGTAATACCCAAACCGGTAAACACAGACTGCATCAAGAAACCGGTAGATTGCTGATGTTCGGGCACAGTATCGGCAATAAAGGCACGGAAAGGTTCCATTGCAGTGTTGTTACTGATGTCCAAGAGCCACAGCAGCAATACGGCCACCCACAATGCGGTAACGTGCGGATAAATAAAGAGACAGAGGCTGCAGCCGATGGCGCCAATCAAGAAATACGGACGGCGGCGGCCCAATCCCGGCACCCAAGTGCGGTCACTCATCGCACCAATCATCGGCTGCACCAGCAAACCGGTAATCGGACCTGCCATATTCAAAATCGGCAATTGGCTCGGGTCGGCATGAAGAAAGCTGAAAATCGGATTAATCGCAGTTTGCTGCAACCCGAAGCTATATTGAATGCCGAAGAAACCGAAGTTCATCAGCATAATTTGGCGAAGTGTCATCGCCACTTGTGGGGAGATTTTCATAGGAAGGCTACTCCTGGGTAATAAACTATGGAAACAACAAACTCCAATTTCAGCGGTATGACGCTTTTATTATATTTGGGCTGCCCTTTTTACTGAGGCAACTCCGTTTTCAGACGGCCTTTATTTTGACCGTTTGCATGATTCTTATTTTGATGTGTGTTTGTATTGTTTAAAGTTTATTTTCAGGCCGTCTGAAACTATTTATTAATCACAGACTGACGCCAGATGGTTTCCCCAACGACCTTGACTGGCTGAACCGAGCCGGTCGGGTGTTCAATGTGTCGAAACAGCAAATCCGCCGCCATCGCGCCCATGCGCAAATAGGGCAACTCTGTACTGGTCAACGGCGGAAACAGCGTCTCCGCAATCGCGCTGTGGTTATCATAGCCGGCAACCGAAACTTGCTCGGGAACCCGCACGCCGCGTGTCCTCAAAATCCCGTACACGCGCACCGCCATTTCATCGTTGCCGCAGCAAATTACCATCGGCGGAAGCGGCAAAGACAGCAGCTTCAAAATAGCCGAAATCAAAGACCAGCTGTCGTTGCTGAAGTCAGGATAACCAGTTTGCACCAAATCAGGATCGAAGACGATATCCGAATCAGCCAAAGCACGGCGGTATCCGGCCAATCTCAAACGTGTCGCTTCCACACCCGGCTGCAAAGTCACATAAGCAATCCGTTTGTGTCCGCTTTGGATAATCCGGCGCACCAAGCCATACTGCCCTGCTTCATCATCCGGCAAAACCGCCGGCGTACCCACTGAATCAAAACAGTTGACCAACACCATCGGACAACGGTTGGGCACTTCCGGCAGCAATACTTCCTGATGGAAACCTGCCACATATAAAATCCCCTCGGCACGATGCTCCATAAAGGTACGAATCAGCGGCTCCATCTGACCGGGCTGCCCCAGCTTGTTGTCGATGTCGGCAATCATCAAAATCTTGCCTTGTGCGCGAATCTGCTGCTGAATGCCCTTAATCAAGAACATATCCGGTATGCCGTGTCCGCCCGTACTCTCGCCTATCCGCGAAATGGCGCCGGTAATCAGACCGACCAATCCGGAACGGTGTGACCGCATAATCCGTGCCGCAGAAGACGGGATATAGCCCAAAGCAGCAATCGCTGTTTCTACTTTGGAACGGGTTTTCTCACTGACCGGCGCATCGCTGTTAATCACCCGACTGACCGTCTTGGGAGATACCCCGGCATAAGCAGCGACATCATAAATTGTAGCCATCTTACGGACCGCCCCGACAAGATTTCAATAATGTTACATAGAATAACACAGCAGACATCGGTGTCATACCCCCTTTTTTTTACAGAAACTTGATGATAATCAACCGTTTATATTGCATTTTGCATACATTTCTTAAACAAAACCGCCCCTACCACCTCCCAAAAGTTGTCCAAATTTGTTAAACTACAAACAACTACAAAAAGCAGAAAATAGATACCCTGCTTGTTTACCGTTACATACTAAGGAAACGAGATGTCCGCATACTCAGACGCATGGCAGGCTTTGGAAGCCCATCATGCCGATACTCAACACGTCACTCTGCGCGAACGCTTCGCCGCAGATGCCGAACGTTTCAATAATATGCACGAAATTCTGCACGGTTTGTTATTTGATTACAGCAAAAACCGTCTAGATGAAAATACCCTTGATTTATTGTGCCAACTGGCCGAAGCGGCCGATTTATCACAATATATGCGGGCCATGAGCAGCGGTGAAAAAATCAACACCAGCGAACACCGCGCCGTCCTCCACACTGCCTTGCGCCTGCCTGCCAATGCCAAACCTGTTTACGTTGACGGCGAAAACATCGTGCCCAATATTCATCACGAACTCAACCGCGCACTCGAGTTCGCACGCCAACTTTTAGATGGCACCCACGCAGGCATTACCGGTAAACCGATTACCGACTTGGTTCACATCGGTATCGGCGGCTCCGATTTGGGTCCGCGCATGGCCACACAGGCGCTGCAGCCTTATTGGCAAAACATCCGCGTCCACTTTGTCAGCAATTCCGATGATGCCGACCTAACCCAAACCCTTCTCGGCCTCAATCCCGAGACCACCGTATTCAGCATTGCCAGCAAATCGTTCCGCACACCGGAAACCCTGCTCAATGCCTATGCGGCGCGTACTTGGTACCGAGATGCAGGTTTGCCTGATTCCGGCATCTACCGCCACTTCTGCGCCATTTCCGCCGATGTGGCCGCCGCCCAAAACTTCGGCATCTCCCCCGACAAAGTCTTCGCCATGTCCGACTGGGTCGGCGGCCGCTATTCCGTCTGGTCTCCTATCGGCCTGCCGCTGATGGTTGCCGTCGGCGAAAAAGCATTCCGCAAAATGCTGGCCGGCGCACATGCGATGGATACCCACTTCTTCGAAACGCCATTCCGCCGCAACATTCCCGTCCTGATGGCGCTCATCAATGTTTGGTACAACAACTTCCAACATTCAGACGGCCAAACCGTTGTCCCATACAGCCACAACATGCGCCTCTTCACACCATGGCTCAACCAGTTAGATATGGAAAGCCTCGGCAAACAGCGTACTTCAGACGGCCAACCTGTTTCCTGCACCACCGGCGGCATCGTCTTCGGCGATGAAGGCGTCAACTGCCAACATGCCTACTTCCAGCTTCTGCACCAAGGCACGCGTCTGATTCCCGTCGACTTCATCGTCCCCATGACCACAGTCTACGGCAACCACCGCCAACACCGCTTTACCGTTGCCAATGCCTTCGCCCAAGCCGAAGCGCTGATGAAAGGCAAAACCTTAGACGAAGTGCAAATCGAATTGGCCGCCCTGCCCCAAGACGAACGCGACCGCCTTGCACCGCAAAAAGAATTCCCCGGCAACCGTCCGAGCAACAGCCTGCTCATCGACAGCCTGACGCCTTTCAACCTCGGCATGCTGATAGCGGCTTACGAACACCGCACCTTCGTACAGGGTGTGATTTGGCGTATCAACCCCTTCGACCAATGGGGCGTGGAATACGGTAAAGAGCTGGCCAAAACCATCGAACCCGAACTCGAACGCGGCACGCCGGCACATGACAGCTCCACCAACGGTCTGATCGCCTTCTACCGCAACTGCAACGCAAGATCGAAGGCCGTCTGAAAATAAAATGCCCGTAAGACAAGCATATCTGCCTGTCTTACGGGCATTTCAAAACCTAATCGGCGGTAAGAATGAACCGTTAAAGCACCGCACTTTTAGACAAAAGTAGCTAGATTTTGATATAAAAAAAGGCTAAATCGATAATGACTTAGCCTTTTTCATCAGACTTGATTAGTTGTTTGTTGTTAATGCGCCTAAATCTTTATCAACTAAGAACAAACCTTTACCATCCTCACCAAGAAGATTTAATTTATCCAAAATTCCACTGAATAATTTTTCTTCTTCATGTTGTTCAGCCACATACCATTGTAAGAAGTTAAAGGCAGAGTAGTCTTTCTCTTCAAAAGTTCTACCAACTAATTCATTGATTTTAGAGGTAATTAACTTTTCATGTTCATAAGTTAATTCAAGTACTTGTTTCAATGATGAAAATTGATGAGGTGGTTCATCAATTTGTGTGATGATAGCCAATGCGCCGGTCTCATTTAAATAAGTGAAGAGTTTACGCATATGCTGCATTTCCTCAGCCGCATGCTCTGATAAAAATTTTGCAGCTCCTTCGAAACCTTGTTGTTCGCACCAGGCGCTCATTTGTAAATATAAGTTAGAAGAATAAAACTCTAAATTCATTTGATCATTTAATAGTTTAATCACGCTATTTGATAACATTTTATTTCTCCTATTCTTATAAAGTTTTTAATTCACGATCAATGTAGTAGAGCGCTGTACCACTTTCACCAAGAAGTTTGAATTTATCAACAATACTGTTAAATAATTTTTCTTCTTCATGCTGTTCAGCTACATACCATTGTAAGAAGTTAAAAGTAGAGTAATCCTTTTCTGCAAAAGTACTCTCAACTAACTCATTAATTTTAGATGTCACTAGTTTTTCGTGTTCAAGTGTTGTTTCAAAAACTTCTTTTAATGAAGCGTAATCGTGTTTAGGGGCGTCAATTTTACCTAACAAAGGCATTCCACTGGTTTCGCTCACATAAGTAAACAACTTTTGCATATGTTCCAATTCTTCATCGGCATGACGAAGTAAAAATGCTGCAGCGCCTTCATAACCATGTTTATGGCACCATGCACTCATTTGCAAATAGACATTTGATGAATACAACTCGAGATTAATTTGTTCGTTTAATTTTGCTGTAATTGACTTACTTAGCATAACTAACTCCTTTTCTTAATGCGGTTAATAGATGTATCACAATACAAAATTTGTATTTGCGAATGAATTTTACTCATTTTATTGAGAATAGTCAATTTTATTTTATCAATTTTTATTGTAACCCATTAATTTAAAAGGATTTTATAAATAAATCATTCTCATTTGGTTCCATTTAATGAAATGAGTTATCAATATCGCCTTTGCCTAAATTCTCTAGAGAAATGATGAGGTGTTGGAAGGAGAATCGTAGATTTCCAAAGTTTTTTGCTCTCACTTATCAACTCCAAAATACTGGATAAATAGAAAACATGAAAATTCAATGTTTTTTATAGAATTACGCATCAAAGCGATATAGTTTCAAAGTAGGTTATCCTTAATATTTGAATGTGACAATTACCATTTATTATTTAACATAATATACATATTGTTGAAAAATCTACTGGTTAACTTCAATCAGGGAAAGCATGAAGAAGTTAGGAAGTTGGTTGGAAAGTTGATTAGGGTAGATTTTATTCAAATGAAAGACTAGGCTATGAAATCAAAATTTGTGTATAAGTTACTGGTAATTTCAAAGTACCTGTATATTTTAATTTGTATATCAATACCAATCGTTTTTATTTATGAAAGCTACCAAGGAGATAATGTTGATTTTATGATTTATATTCATGCTTTTATTATTTTTTCCATATTGGGTGTATTGACTCAATATTCTACATCTAATTTTTTTGAAAAGGAAAAATAACATGATTGAACTATCCATTGAGGATCTGGAACTAATTTATGGAGGAGGCTTAGGAGAGAGAATCCTT
The DNA here is from genome assembly GCF_051958615.1 of Neisseria sp. P0009.S008. NCBI lineage: Bacteria > Pseudomonadati > Pseudomonadota > Betaproteobacteria > Neisseriales > Neisseriaceae > Neisseria > Neisseria sp. P0009.S008. The sequence continues at coordinate 131,666 of NZ_JBQCVG010000003.1, read as the reverse complement.
CAAGGAGGAGCAAATGGTGCATAAATAGGAGGATCAATTGGTGCAGGTATTGGTCTGGGTGTCGGTATAGCTTTTGGCAGTATTCCTGCCGGACCAGCTATTATGGTCGGTGGCACAATTGGTGCTGCTGTTGGTGCTGCAACTGGTATGGGTGTTGCAGCATATGAGTATTACCAAGAAACTCAGCCTAAAGGGACAGTAACGGTCGGTCCGATTTCTGCTTTTGCTGTGGACAAATCAGGAAACGGCTACACTGACGGCACAAATTACCACTGATATTTCTCATCGTTCAAACGATCTCTAGGGGTCGTCTGTAACTTTCTTAACTTCAATTTTATGAATACACCCAAGCAACCCTTCTTCCGTCCTGAAGTCTCCGTTGCCCGCCAAACCAGTTGTTCCAACAAAAGGCCGTCTGAAACTTAATTTGTCAAAGTTTCAGACGGCCTTTATTCAATAAAGATAGCAGAAGCTCATTCGCCATATCCCCCATCTTTGCTACAATATCCCTTTTCTTTTTTATTGATTCCACTATGACCACCGCACCCCAAACCAGCACTTGGCGTAAGATTTTCTCGCGCAGTATGCTGATTTGTATCTTTACAGGCTTCACTTCGGGGCTGCCGCTTTATTTTCTGATCAACCTGATTCCGGCATGGTTGCGCAGCGAACATGTCGATTTGAAAACCATCGGCCTGATGGCACTTATCGGGCTGCCTTTCACTTGGAAATTTATCTGGTCTCCCGTCATTGATTTGGTCAGATTACCTTTTTTAGGACGGCGACGCGGTTGGATGCTGGTTACGCAAATTGGTTTGCTGCTGACCTTGCTCATTTACGCCTTCCTAAATCCTGCTCAGCATTTATATGTAATTATGGGCTTATCGTTGGTGGTCGCCTTTTTCTCTGCCAGCCAAGATATTGTATTGGATGCATTTCGCCGCGAAATTTTGTCAGATGAAGAATTAGGCTTAGGCAACTCTATCCACGTCAATGCCTACCGTATTGCTGCTTTGGTACCTGGCTCACTCAGCTTGATTTTGGCCGACTTGATGCCTTGGCACAACGTATTCATCATTACTGCACTATTTATGCTGCCCGGTCTGCTAATGACCTTATTTTTAGCTAAAGAGCCTGACATTCCACCATCTGTGTCGCGTACATTTGCCCAAACAGTTTCTGACCCTTTCAGTGAGTTTTTCTCCCGCAAAGGAATCAAACAGGCCATATTGGTATTGCTGTTTATCTTTCTCTACAAACTGGGCGACAGCATGGCCACTTCTTTGGCTACACCGTTTTATCTGGACATGGGCTTCAGCAAAACCGACATCGGCCTCATTGCCAAAAATGCCGGCCTGTGGCCTGCTGTGATTGCCGGCATTGCCGGTGGTATTTGGATGTTGAAACTCGGGATCAACAGGGCATTATGGGTTTTCGGCGTGGCGCAATGGGTTACTATTCTAGGCTTTGCCTGGTTGGCAAATTTTGGCAAATTTGAAGCCATCACACTGACAGAGCAAATGATGCTTGCGGCTGTGATTGGTGCAGAAGCAGCGGGCGTAGGTCTGGGTACAGCGGCGTTTGTTGCCTATATGGCTCGTGAAACCAATCCAGCATTTACGGCCACTCAATTAGCCCTCTTTACCAGCCTTTCCGCTGTACCGCGTACATTTATCAACGCCTCTGCAGGTTATCTGATTGAAGCGATGGGTTACTTTAATTTCTACTGGCTGTGTTTTGCTTTAGGCATACCGGGCATGTTGCTGCTGTTTAAAGTGGCACCATGGAATGGCGAAAAAGTGAGTAACTAGATTGCCAGTCTAAAACTTCTAGTAAAACAAAAGGCCGTCTGAATGTTCAGACGGCCTTTATCATACAAAAACTTTATTCGGCAGCAGGTTTGACAGTACTGCGGACATCACCGCTTTTTTCTTTATGTTTCAAAACGGCGCGGTCGAGTTTGTCCATCAAAACATCAATCGCGGCGTACATATCCTGTTCAATCGCTTCAACGTGCAAATCTTTACCTGCCAGATGCGCATCGGCTTCGGCTTTTTGATTGACTTTTTCCACCGAGAGCGTAATGGTCACAGAGATGATGTTGTCGGCGTGGCGATTGATTCGTGCCAACTTATCGGAAACATAGTTTTTGATGGCTTCGGTAACATCAAAATTCAGACCGGTGATTTTCAGATTCATGATACAGCTCCTTCGGTTGATTAGTCCGTCAAAACGGATCGGAATATATCTACTCGGTAAATTTTCGTTTGTGTGCCGGTGGTATGTCTAATGATTCTCTATATTTTGCAACTGTACGTCTGGCGATTTCAATGCCGCGTTGTTTTAATAATTTGACGAGGGTCTCGTCCGAATAAGGTTTGCTGCTGTCTTCACTTTCAATCAGCTGGCTCAATACGGCTTTGATTGCGCCTTGGCTGAACCCTTCGCCGTCATCATCAGCATTCACTGCCTGTGTGAAGAAATAGCGTAACGCAAACAGGCCGCGCGGGCAAGACAAATATTTCTGATTGGCGGCGCGCGAGATGGTACTTTCCGCCAAACCCAATTCGGCAGCAGCATCTTTCATTAGCATGGGCGACAGTCCGATTTCTCCGAAGATGAAAAAATCTTCCTGATTTTTGACGATATACTCGGCAAGGCGGATGACGGTGCTTTTACGCAGCTCCAAAGAGTCGATGCGCTGCTTGGCTTCGTTGATTTTTTCCTTCCACTCCGATGCGCCCTCTTCCGCTGATTTCATCAGGTCGCAATACTCCTGATTGAGCTGCAGCTTCGGCCAAGCCGCCTCGTTGCTGATGACTTCCCAGCCGTCCTTACCCTCTTTGACCCAAACGTCAGGCTGAATATAAGGCGTGGGCGTGGCAGAGGCGAAACCGTAGGCCGGATAGGGATTGAGCTCTGCAATCATATCGAGCGCGGCTTCTATGGTTTCACTGTCGGTATCGGAATAGAGTTTGCGGAAACGCAGAACGTTTTGTTTGCGGTTTTTGCCTAAATCTTGAAGCGAACTTTGCACCAAATGCGCAGCCATTTGTCGGGCAGGAGAAGCCGGTAAACGCATCAGCTGCAGCATGAGCGACTCGGTCAAATCCGCCGCCGCCACGCCGGACGGATCAAAGGTTTGCAATACATCCAGCGCATTTTGCAGGGCTTCTTCGTCCAGCATCCATTCCAACGGCGTGTGGTCGATGATTTCTTCGAGGCTGTCGGTGAGGTAGCCTTGTTCGTCCAAAAAATCAATCAAGACGTGAACATAGGCCGCTTCCACTTGCGAGAGCGGATGCTCGCACACTTGGGCATGCAGATAGTGTTTGAAGTCCTCTTCTTCGGCGATGTTGCTCCAAATATCTTCGGCATCGTCGCCGCTCAACTGCTGACCTGCACGCGGCATGGTAACGGCACGATTGAGCCCGCTATCGGCAAACTCATCGGTTTCCGGACGCTCAAGCAGAGGATTGTCTAACAACCAGTCTTCCACTTCGCGCTCAAGCTCAAGACCCGACATCTGCAAGATGCGCAAAGACTGCTGCAGCCGCTGGTTGAGCTGCTGGGTCTGTTTGAGTTTAAGGACGAGTGAAGACATAGTGTTTTTTTCGAAGTGTATGGATAGTTTTTCAGACGGCCTTTGTACGGAGGGCCGTCTGAAAAACTAGGTTATCGGTATTATATTTGTATTCTTAGTAATTATTTCAATATTTAGAGCTACCCTCAATTAAAATGAGAGCCTCGTGTGAAACCGGTTTTGCGATTACCGTCAAATATGCATTCAATATTTGAAATTTTCACCCAAGTAAACCGAACGGACTTGTTCATTATTGACCAAATCATCCGGCTTGCCCGAAGCCAATACCGTACCGTCGCTGATGATGTAGGCCCGGTCGCAGATACTGAGGGTTTCACGCACGTTGTGGTCGGTAATCAATACGCCGATACCGCGTGATTTGAGAAACTCGATGATTTTCTGAATATCGATGACGGCAATCGGGTCAACGCCGGCAAAAGGTTCGTCCAGCAAAATGAAACGCGGCTGCATGGCCAGCACGCGCGCAATTTCGACACGGCGGCGTTCACCACCGGACAAGGACGGCGCAGGGTTGTTGCGCAGGCGTTCGATGTTCAAATCGGCCAACAGTTTTTCAAGTTCGGCATCGATGCGGCTTTTGTCCTTCATGCTGATTTCCAAAATGGCGCGGATATTTTGTTCCACGGTCATTTTGCGGAAAATCGAGGCTTCCTGCGGCAGATAGCCGACGCCGAGGCGGGCGCGCTCGTGAATGGGCAGGTGGCGCAACTCTTGTCCGTCCAGCATCACGCTGCCCGCATCGGCGGCAATCAGGCCGACAATCATGTAAAAGCTGGTGGTCTTACCCGCGCCGTTGGGACCGAGCAGGCCGATGACTTCGCCGCTTTCGATTTCAAGGGAGAAGCTTTTGACGACTTGGCGTTTTTTGAAACTTTTTTGCAGGTTTTGAACCACAAGACGGCTGTTGTTTGCGCTCATATTCTGTTGACTTTCGATATTGACCTCAGGCCGTCTGAACCTTTTTCAGACGGCCTTTTTGTGTGTTTTCTTATTTGTTTTTCTGCGTGCTGGACGGCTGGATGACAACGCTGACGCGGCCGGATTTGGCGGCGGATTTCACACCGGATTTGGCACTGCCGTTGATGGTGTAAACCTCGGTTTTGGTGTTGTAAGTGATGACCGCACCTTCAGCCACATCGCCGCTGCGCTGTACTTTGGCATTGCCGGTCAGGGTAACTAGACTGGCTGCGGAAGAATAGGTGACGGTATTGGCTTGGCCGTTGACCACGCCTTTGCCGCCGTCCAACTCTTGGCTGAATTTGACGGGCGAGCCGGTGGCTTTCATCAACTGCTCGCTTTTGTCGTTGCGCGAAACAGTTACGCTGCCGGCACGGATATTGAGCGTGCCTTGTTTGATGATGACGTTGCCGGAAAAGGTAGTGCTTTGGTTGTTTTGGTCAAGCGAGCCTTGGTCGGCTTCGATTTGAATCGGCTGCTTGCTGTCGCTTTGCAGGGCAAAAGCCGGGCTGGCGGCAAAAACGGCAACAAGGGCTAAGGTTTTACAAATTTTTTGTATCATAAATTGTGGCTTTCACTTTGGAAGGGAAATTCAGCAAACCGGTTTTGTGGTCATAAGTCATGCCGTTTGCCTGACCGCCGGACTGTCCGTATTGGAAAGTAACGGGGCTGTCGGTATAGGCGTATTGCGCCTCGGTATCGACATTCAAACGTTCGGTTTTGACGATACCGGCCAAACGCTTGGCATCTGCCGCTTTGTTTAAGACGACATTCTGTTCAAAAACGACTTTCTTATTTTGAATATTGTACGCGGCCTTGTCGCTGCCGACTTCGTACAGCAGGCTGCCGTCGCGGTAAAACGAAAGATGCGGTTTGTCCAAATGCACGTCCGCGCTATTGGGATATTGGACGGCATCGACCGCGCTCAGGTTTTCTTTCAGACGGCCTTCTTGGTCAAAACGTTTGCCGTTGATGCCTTTCATCGCATATTGCGGCTCATTCGGATTGAGGACGACTTCTTCGACCTGCACTTCGCTGATGCGGCCGAGCCACGCCGCCAATGCGCCGAGTGAAACGGCCAACACCAGCGGAAAGGCGATTCCGTAACGCCATCTGATTTTCATCGTACATACTCTTTCAAAGCAGGTTCAAGCGTACCTTGCGCCTGCATAATCAAATCGCACACTTCACGCACCGCGCCTGCGCCGCCGGAACGTCGGGTTACATAATGGGCGTATTGCAACGTAAACCAATGCGCTTCAGGGACGGCGACCGCCAATCCGCAACGCACCATCACGGGCAAATCAACGACATCGTCGCCGACAAAGGCGCACTCATGCTCCTCCACACCGGCCTGTTCGCGTAATTGGGCGTAGGCGGCACGTTTGTCGTGAATACCTTTGAAGTAATAGTTGATACCGAGCTGCTTCACGCGGATACCGACGGAAGGCGCATCGCGGCCGGTAATAATTGCAGTTTGCACACCGCTGGCCTGAAGCATTTTCAATCCGTGTCCGTCTAAAGTATGGAACGATTTGATTTCTTCGCCGTTGTCGCGGATAAAAATGCGGCCGTCGGTCAAAACGCCGTCCACATCCAGTATCAGCAGTTTGATACCTAAAGCGCGTTGTTGCAGGTCGGAAGAGAGGTTTTGCATAAGGTTTCCTTATTTCAGACGGCCTATTCTAGCATAAGGCCGTCTGAAAACGTTTTTGCCATCGTTTCAGACAATTCGTGCCATCAATAAATCATGCATGTTCAAAGCGCCAATCAGTACGCCGTTTTCTTCGACCACCAGCAAACCATTCACATGGCCGCTTTGCATAGCTTTCAAAGCTTCAGTGGCAAGGCGGTCGGCAGAGATGGTTTTCGGCGAAGCGTGCATGATGTCGTCCACTTTCAAACCGGCAAAGCTGTCGCGTTCTTGAAACAGACGGCGCAAGTCGCCATCGGTAAATACGCCTTTCAGACGGCCTTCGGCATCGGTTACCGCCAACATGCCCAAGCCTTTCTCACTCATGCGGACAATGGCTTCTTTCAACGGCGTGCCCAACAAAACGGCAGGCAGGGCTTCGTCTTTGTGCATGATGTCCGCTACGCGCAGCAGCAGGCGTTTGCCTAAGCTGCCGGCCGGATGGCTTAAAGCAAAATCATCCGGCGTAAACGCACGCGCCTGCAGTAACACCACCGCCAGCGCATCACCCAATGCCATTACGGCAGTCGTACTGGAAGTCGGCGCAAGGCCGAGCGGACAGGCTTCTTTGGAAACCGCCGCGGTAATATGGATATCGGCATGGCGCGCCATGGTCGAAGTCGGATGGGCAGTGATACAAATAAGCGTGATGTTTTTGCGTTTCAACGCCGGAATAATCGCTGCAATTTCATCGCTTTCGCCGGAATTGGAAATGGCAACCACGACATCGTTATCGACAATCATGCCCAAATCGCCATGCGCCGCTTCGGCAGGATGGACGAAAAACGCAGGCGTGCCGGTGGAAGCCATGGTCGCCGCCATTTTGCGGCCGATGTGTCCGGACTTACCCATGCCGGTAATGACGACCCTGCCCTTGCAGTGCAACAACGCTTCCGCCGCACGGACAAAATCATGGTCCAAAGCCGCCGCAATTTCACGCAAACCTTCGGCTTCCGTATCTAATACATCGCGCGCCCAGTCGAGATAAAGTGTGTTTTCCGCCATCAAAGCCACCTTTCGTGCTTGAATTTAGGTTTGTTTTGCCCAAATTAATCAGCTGTAAACTGTTCAAATTCATCGAATCGGCGTAGCATTACCGCCACTTCACAAACAAACCTATTATGTAAAAGGAATCTGAGATGACTATTTTATCGGACGTTAAAGCATTAGGACAACAAATCTGGTTGGACAATCTCTCCCGTTCGCTGGTACAAAGCGGCGAATTGGCAGAAATGCTGAAGCAAGGTGTGTGTGGCGTAACTTCCAATCCTGCCATTTTCCAAAAAGCCTTTGCCGGAGACACACTGTACGCCGATGAAGTAGCCGCGCTCAAACAGCAAGACCTGACCCCGAAACAACGCTACGAAACCATGGCGGTTGCCGATGTGCAAGTCGCTTGCGACGTGTGCCTTGCCGAACACGAATCCACCGGTGGCAAAACAGGCTTCGTCAGCCTCGAAGTTTCGCCTGAATTGTCCAAAGACGCGCAAGGTACAGTTGAAGAAGCGCGCCGCCTGCACGCCGCCATCGGCCGCAAAAATGCCATGATTAAAGTACCGGCAACCGATGAAGGCATCGAAGCACTTGAAACCCTCGTTTCAGACGGCATCAGCGTCAACCTGACCCTGCTCTTCTCCCGCGTCCAAACCCTCAAAGCCTATGCGGCCTACGCGCACGGCATTGCCAAACGTTTGAAGGCAGGACATGACGTTTCCCATATTCAAGTTGTCGCCAGCTTCTTTATTTCCCGTGTCGATGCCGCATTGGACACCACTCTGCCCGACCACCTCAAAGGCAAAGTCGCCATTGCGCTGGCCAAAGCCGCCTATCAAGATTGGGCGCAATACTTCGGCAGCAGCGAATTTGCCGCACTTGCCGAAAAAGGTGCCAACCGCGTCCAACTTTTGTGGGCATCTACTGGCGTGAAAAACCCTGCCTATCCTGACACTTTGTACGTTGACAGCCTGATTGGCGCCCATACCGTCAACACCGTTCCCGATGCCACACTCAAAGCCTTTATCGACCACGGCACCGCCAAAGCCACGTTGACCGAAGGCACGGACGAAGCCCAAGCGCAGCTTGCCGAAACCGCCAAACTCGGCATTGATGTTGAAACTTTGGCAACTTGTTTGCAGGAAGACGGTTTGAAACAATTTGAAGAAGCTTTCGCCAAACTGCTTGCTCCATTGGCTTAAGCGGATTGAACGGACGGCCGAGAAACTTAAATCATTTTGAAAAGTCTCAGGCCGTCTGAAACCCAAATTCGGGCGTGTACGGCACGCCCTTTTCTATCACGATTTGAACACCGTGCAGGCATACTGCCCCTGCCCTACAAAAACACCCTGCCATGTATATAGGACGTTTCGCCCCCAGCCCTACCGGCCTGCTTCATATCGGCTCCCTACTGACCGCCGTTGCCTCCTATGCCGACGCGCGCGTTCATCAGGGCAAATGGCTGGTCCGCATTGAAGACCTTGACCCCCCGCGCGAAATGCCCGGCGCCGCTGCCGACATTTTGCGCACACTCGAAGCTTTCGGTTTTGAGTGGGACGGCGAAGTCGCCTATCAAAGCCGCCGTTACGACCTATATCAAGACACCCTCGACCGCCTTAAAACAGCCAGGCTGGTGTATCCCTGCTATTGCAGCCGCAAAGACTGGCAGGCGGCGGCAACACATGGCGCAGACGGATTTGTATATAACGGCCGTTGCCGCAATCCTCAGCAAAGACCCGACACGCAAAACAAAACTCCGGCATGGCGCATTCAAGTTCCTGATCGCATGATCGGTTTTTCAGACGGCATTGTCGGACATTACGCACAAAATCTGGCACACGATATCGGCGATTTTGTCCTGCTTCGTGCCGACGGCTATTGGGCATATCAGCTTGCCGTGGTTGCCGACGATGCTGATCAAGGCATAACGCATATTGTCCGCGGTCAGGACTTGCTTGTTTCTACACCGCGCCAAATCTATCTGCAACAATGCCTCGGCGTTCCTACACCGGCCTACGCCCACCTTCCCCTATTGACCAACAGCCAAGGGCAAAAATGGTCGAAACAAACCCTTGCCCCGGCTTTGGATTTGAATCAAAAAGAACAACTCCTGCGCCAAGTCCTAACCTATCTCAACCTACCCGATGCGCCAGCCGTGAACCATCCTCAAGAATTGCTTGATTGGGCGGTGGTACACTGGCAAATGGACAAAATCCCAAAATCGTCCATTATCACAGACTGAATTAGCACGATTACAACAAAATTACTCTAGGTATTACAATATTTCATAAAGTTATGTAAGTAATCTTCCGATTCATCCCAAACCATGCCCAAGAAGCGAAAAATCATGTATATTTTGAAAATTTCCTAAAATTGTCACAAACTGATAATTTCAAGGTTGTAACAACATACGGCTGACGCGTTATTGAGGATGACAAAACGCGGCAGATCTCCCACGATACAACAAAAAGAATACCGCTATGCCAAGTGCCATTATTGTAGAAGACGAAGTATTAGCAGCAGAACGCTTACGTGTATTATTGGAAGAGTGCAATGTCGTACTGCTCAACGTCTTTCACCATGCCATGCCAGCATTGGAGTGGCTGAGCGTCCACGAAGTCGACATCGTCTTTGCCGACATCGGCATGCCGGAAATCGACGGTCTCGAGTTTGTCGAACGCATTAAGCGTACCGCCAAGCGCCAGCCGGAAATTGTATTCACCACAGCCTATGAAGAACACGCCCTGCGCGCGTTTGAGCTGGCTGCCGCAGACTATCTGCTCAAACCAATCAAAATGACCCGCCTGCAAACCGCGCTTGACCGCATCATCGAGAAAAACCGCGAAAAAGCAGACAGTTTCACCCATTTCAAAGTGTACAACCGCGAGCGTATGGTTGAAATCCCATGGCAACAGGCGCGTTACCTGATGGCGGAACACAAAACCGTCTATCTGTTTACCGGCGACGGCCACAGCTACGAATTACCGAAAACATTGGTTTACTGGGAAGAATTGCTGGGCGATAAAGTCATCCGCATCCACCGCAATGCCCTCGTCTTCCGCCACACCCTCGACAGCCTGATTCGACTGGACGATGACGAAAACGACGAATACGCATCCACATGGGGTGCTAAAATTCTCGATATTCCAACTCCGTTGCCTGTCAGCCGCCGACAACTGTCCACCCTGAGGAAAATCATTAAAAACAGCATCTAACAATGCACTCCTTGATTGGCTCTCTTTAAATCAAAGGCCGTCTGAAAAGATATTTTCAGACGGCCTGACACCTTTGCAAAATTCCCCAAAATCCCCTAAATTCCTACCAAGACATTTAGGGGATTTTCCATGACCACCTTCTTCCAGCAAACCGCACAAGCCATGATCGCCAAACACATCGACCGCTTCCCACTATTGAAGTTGGATCAAGTGATTGATTGGCAACCGATCGAACAGTACCTGAATCGTCAAAGAACCCGCTACCTTAGAGACCATCGCGGCCGTCCCGCCTATCCCCTGTTGTCCATGTTCAAAGCCGTCCTGCTCAGACAATGGCACAGCCTCTCCGATCCCGAACTCGAACACAGCCTCATCACCCGCGTCGATTTCAACCTGTTTTGCCGTTTTGACGAACTGAGCATCCCCGATTACAGCACCTTATGCCGCTACCGCAACTGGCTGGCGCAAGACGACACCCTGTCCGAACTGTTGGAACTGATTAACCGCCAACTGACCGAAAAAAACCTAAAAGTAGAGAAAGCATCCGCCGCCGTCATTGATGCCACCATTATTCAGACTGCCGGCAGCAAACAGCGTCAGGCCATAGAAGTCGACGAGGAAGGACAAGTCAGCGGCCAAACCACACCGAGTAAGGACAAAGATGCCCGTTGGACAAAGAAAAACGGCCTCTACAAACTCGGTTACAAACAACATACCCGTACCGATGAGGAAGGCTATATCGAGAAACTGCACATCACCCCCGCCAATACCCATGAGTGCAACCATCTGTCACCTTTGCTGGAAGGGATAGCCGAAGGTACGACCGTCTATGCCGACAAAGGCTACGACAGCAAGGAAAACCGACAACATCTGAAAGAACACCAGTTGCTGGACGGCATTATGCGCAAAGCCTGCCGCAACCGTCCGCTGACGGAAGCGCAAACCAAACGTAACCGATATTTGTCGAAGACCCGTTATGTGGTCGAACAAAGCTTCGGTACGCTGCACCGTAAATTCCGCTACGCCCGGGCAGCCTATTTCGGGCTGATTAAAGTGAGTGCGCAAAGCCATCTGAAGGCGATGTGTTTAAACCTGTTGAAAGCGGCTAACAGGCTAAGTGTGCCTGTTGCCGCCTAAAAGGCGGCCGGATGCCTGATTAATCAGGTATTCAAGGGGGATTAAGGGGGTATTTGAGTAAAATCAGTGGATATTTGAAACAAAAACAGCCGAAAACCTGTGTTTGGGATTTCGGCTGTTGGAGGAAAGATTTTTTTGCAAAGGTCTCAGATAGTATGGCAAGGCGAGGCAATACCGTACTGGTTTAAAGTTAATCCACTATAAAACAAAGGTCGTCTGAAAACCTGTTTCCAAGTTTCAGACGACCTCTTGGTCTTCATTCGTTTGCACGAACCAATCAGAAAAACAGCTCGCGCCAGCTGATACGTTTCAAACCACAGATACGACCACCCTCAACTGCCAGAGACTCACCCTTATTTAACAGTAGGCTGCGGGTTACTTTATTGGAGAAGCATTTGTTATTTGGCGTACTCGACGTAACAGAAAGCTCTTTATCCGTACCCGTACCACCTGAATCCCCGTCTGCGGTCACAGGGGAATCATCCAATTTGCTCGGATTGAGGAAGGTAAAGTTGATAACCCCATCCTGAGTCAAACCATTGGCGTATTGCATACCAAAGCCGTCCAGCTTCCGAATAACGGTATCAGGCGTAAAACGCGCGCTGCGTGCGTTCAATGCACCTCCATTATCAGCATTCACACCAATGAACGAAGTTTTTGCTGCAGTTTTCACGCTCGTACTTGCTGGTAAACAAACATCGGCACCTGCAGATTTTTCCTCTGTAACAGAATCATAGCGACGCACAGTCACAACAGCAGTACGCAAGATCATAGTCGGTTTGACGTTTACCCGTTCACCATCACGCAAATCGATTTTCCAACCTTTTTGGGTTTTGGCAACCTGGTTGTTAGTTAGATAAATATAGCCTTCTTTTCCTTTTTCTTCAGGACGAAACTCTTGTTGCTGCAAATCACTTTCGGAAGCAGCGGTTACGGTCTGATTCGGTGTCAAATCTTCATAAATACCGTAAATAGATTGCTTGTCTTTATTGGTCAGATCATTTTGATAAATCTCACTGCCCGTACCGAAAATCACGACATATTCGTTTGCTCTGCGGCGTGAAACGGCAGGTGCGGAGGTAATCGGTTTGCTGGGTGAACCCGTAAAGATTTTAACAACCTTCCAGTTGTCCGGTTTTTCGCCGCGCAGGTCAAAACGATACATATTGCCTCCACGGTCGCCCGCATACGCAACATCAATTACACCATCAAAATCAGTGTCCACAAGGGTCGGCGTGGACAGACCGCCTACACCGTCTTGAACTTCGATTTTTTTCAACAAATCGCCCGGTGCTTTACCTGTATCATTACCACGCTTATCGCCTGTACCAACTTCCTTACCTAGCATTTCATATACATACAATGCTGTTTCATTTTTCGTATCGGCTTTATCTTCAACACGATAACCGCTGGCAAGAAAACCTGCATAGCGAATGTTTTCTTTTATATCTACACGTCCGTTATCGGCAGGTCTGCTGACCGAGACACGCCCAATTTGCGGCGTACCAATGGTATAGCCCAATGTGTTTTCCTCACCTTTGATGGTTTCAAACAATGGAACTGTTTTATTCCACTCGGTATCAGTGACATCCAAACCTGTTTTGGTAGCTTTATCTACATTACCGCCGATATTCAGGGCATAGGCACCACGACCACCCTGACCCATCGCACCAAACATAAATACGCGCTGAGTATCATTTTCAGAAGTCTGACGCAAGGTAAATCCGCCGTTAACCATATATTCATGATTGGTAATAGACGACGTATAGCTGTCTTTGGCAATATTTTTCAAAACTTTTGCCAAAGTAACCGTCTTCACATTATTACCATCTGCGACATCCCGCTCCATTGTCGAAGGGATGTAGCTGACTTTCAGTTCATACGGATGATTTGCATCTGACGAGGTTTGGAACAAATGCACCATGCCGTCATTCGCAGCCGCAACCATATATTTCTGACGCTTGATCGTATCGTTGCCAACTTTATACTTGTCCTTACCGACAGCAGCAACCGAACCGTCCAAAATATCGCCCAAATCACGCTGATCACCTTCCCGAATACGGTAAACTTGACTGTACGGTGTGTTTTTTGATTTATCTTGTATTGATTTATCATCACCGATACGCCCCGTCCAATTCAGCAAATCACGCCATTCATCCGAATTTTTACCATTAGCTGCATCTGCAATATCAAAATAGGCATTGTTTAAAGTATTATTGGGAATATTATTAATAAAATAAGTACTTGAACCCGTATTAATCAGGGTTTTACGGTTTGCAAACGACGGGTACAGCTTCAATTCTTCACTACGACGACCATCCTTCCCTAATCTTTGGAAAATAATCTGGCTACTCCAAGAGTTTGTTTTCAAACCGATAACTGCCGACATCTCAGGCAGGCTGCTGCTGGTCGTTGCAGGCGCGGTCGCACCAACATCGTCGTAACCCACATTTTTCGTGCCAGATTTAATCTGCTCTACAATGTCGTTAAATACCTTCGACAAACTTTCGGGTTTATCTGCCTCATAATAATACTCGGGGCGGCTGGCAGCCAGCTGCAAATACCTCTTTCCTGAGGGCGAAATACCTTGCCCGAAGCCTACGGTAAAGGTCTGCACCAGTTGTTTGCTGTAATCCGCAGGATCTTTAGGATCGCCGTTCCAGCTTTTACCTGCAGCATCCGTTCCGTCGGTTTTAAAATCCTGCTCTGCAAGTTTTTTACTGAAGAAAGCTAAGCCATCATCTATATCCCAAGAGGTATCATATGCCCCCAATTCCCGCTTCTGACAAGAACCCGCCTGCCTATACCCAAAATAATTATATGCTTCTCTATACTTTGGTTCTTCCAGAGAAATATTTCGTCGATAATAATCCGAATAGCGGCTTAAATCCCCATATTTAAAATCAGACTTAGGCCATTTGTATCCTGTATTATCCAAACCACAGCTCAAATTGGCATCACCGTCAGACATCAAAACCACATATGATTTCTGGCAACGGTATTTCACATTCGGCATCACAATTTGACTGACCAACTCGAAATAACGCGAGGTAGTCGGCGTACCTCCTTTGGCCTTAATACTTTTTACCCTCTTGGCAATCTCAGTTGCCGGCATGGTAAATCCTTTGTCATCAGGAGTATCGCTCCCACCGCTATTATTTAAAGTCTGCAATGCCCAGTTAAATGTACTACCATGTTCCTCCAAAACTTTACTTAACGCATCCTTTGTAATCTGAATACGGGTTTTACTGCCAATATATTCATCCATACTACCTGAATCATCAATAAACAGCATAATGTTGTGTTTAACTTCGGGCTGTTTATTAATTTTAGATTCAGTTTGCAGATACAGTGGGACTTTGGCAAACTCGCCTGCTGTGGCATTTGCCACCCCGCTCATCAAGGCGAGCGCGGAGGCGATGCTGTAAATCATCGGACGGATGGAGCCGGGGCAACGTGAAGATTTGTTTTTCATAATGCGTTCTTTTTTCATAAAATCGTCGGTTAACGGATGATGACGTTGTTTTTATTTTCTCGGAATGCGATTCTAACATTTACGATGTCATTTATGTGGGGTTCGGGCTGTTTTTTTGTCTAATGTGGCGAACAATGGCGAAAATGAAACAGACTTCATGATTGTAAAGGGAAAATCCGTTGCCAAAACACAGCTTGAACGATATGGCTTTTTGACGTAGAATGCATTGCTTCTACGGCATAGGCAGCTATGTCTGAAAAAGCACGTTACACAGCAAAATCAAAGCTGCGGAGCGTGTTTTTTTTTAGCCGAGATTTCCGAAGGCTGTCTTTTTTGTAAACAATTTTTATTTTTCAGACGGCCTGACCCATTTTTTCGAACCGACCATCATCAGGCAAACAGGATTCCATCATGACCACTCCGGCTCTTCTCGTTCTCGCTGACGGCAGCGTATTTCACGGTACATCAATCGGTTACGAAGGTTCGACTTCCGGCGAAGTCGTGTTCAACACTTCCATGACCGGCTATCAGGAAATCCTGACCGACCCGTCCTACTGCAAACAAATCGTTACCCTCACTTACCCCCACATCGGCAATACCGGCACCAACGCCGAAGACGAAGAAAGCCGCAGCGTTTATGCCGCAGGCTTGATTATCCGCGACCTGCCGCTGCTGCACAGCAACTTCCGCGCCTCCGAAAGCCTGCACGACTATCTGGTGCGCAACAAAACCGTCGCCATCGCCGACATCGACACCCGCCGCCTGACCACGCTGCTGCGCGAAAAAGGCGCACAAGGAGGCGCAATTCTGACAGGTGCGGACGCTACGGTTGAAAAAGCGCAAGAACTCATCGCCGCGTTCGGCAGCATGGTCGGCAAAGATTTGGCGAAAGAAGTTTCCTGCACAGAAGCCTACGAATGGACCGAAGGCGAATGGGCGTTGGGCAAAGGTTTCGTTACCCCTGCCGAACAACCGTTCCACGTCGTCGCCTACGATTTCGGCGTAAAAACCAACATCCTGCGCATGCTCGCCTCTCGCGGCTGCCGCCTGACCGTCGTTCCTGCACAAACCAGCGCGGAAGAAGTCTTGGCACTCAATCCTGACGGCGTATTCCTGTCCAACGGCCCCGGCGACCCCGAGCCTTGCGACTACGCCATCAAAGCCGTACAAAAACTGATGGAAAGCGGCAAACCGATTTTCGGCATTTGTTTGGGACACCAGCTGATCAGCCTCGCCATCGGTGCGAAAACCCTGAAAATGCGCTTCAGCCATCACGGTGCCAACCACCCTGTACAAGATTTGGATAGCAGCAAAGTCGTCATTACCAGCCAAAACCACGGTTTCGCCGTCGATGCCGACACCCTGCCTGCCAACGCACGCATTACCCACAAATCCTTGTTTGACAACACCTTGCAAGGCATCGAGCTGACCGACAAACCCGTGTTCTGCTTCCAAGGCCACCCGGAAGCCAGCCCCGGCCCGCAGGATGTCGGCTATCTGTTCGACAAATTCATTGACAATATGAAAGCGGCGAAGCAATAAAGCGAATTTTTCAGACGGCCGTCAAATCCGGCAGGCCGTCTGAAAATCAAGCAGTTCAAAACCCTGTAACTCAAGTCAGAAAGGAAACTCCCATGACTGAAAAACAAATGCGCATCCTCTCCGTAGTCGCCACCCTGGCCTCCGTCGGTATGTACGTTTCTTATATCCCGCAAATCCAAAACAACCTTGCCGGCAACCCCGGCTCGCCGTTGCAACCCCTCGTCGCCGCCATCAACTGCACATTATGGTTTGCCTACGGCTTTTTGAAAGAAAAACGCGACTACCCCATCATACTGGCAAACGCCCCGGGCATCATTTTGGGCTTGATTACGTTTGTCACTAGTTTTTAAGGAAGTTTTCAGACGGCCTGTGCAACATAAAAACGCAAAAGGTCGTCTGAAAAAGAATGCCCGAAATATCAACAGCAGGAATTTTTCAGGCAGCCTTTATCGCAAGGCAGATGGAACAAACGCCGCGAGCGTTTTTTCAGACGACCTTTGAACCCGTCGGTAGGGTGTGTACCGCAAGGCACGCACTCGGTGGGTTGGGGTTGCAGGGAAAATGGAGAACGCGTGCGTGCGTACCACACACCCTACATACGAGCTACGGCTTACTAAAGTAAGTTGGGTTGCCAAACCCAACGTTTTTAGATGATTAAGCGGTTTGTGTTGGGTTTTCAACCCAACCTACGCTTGTTAATTTATATATAGGGAAATACGATGTCAGATTTCTTTACCATCATAAAAGATTATGCAGAATTGGGTACATTTCTTGTAGGCTTGGGCGTACCTAAATCAATTAATATGGTAAAAAATAAAATTTTATCAAAGAAAATAAAAGATATAGAGCTCTTAAAAAAAGAAATTAATGACCTTATAAATTTTAGTGATTCATGCGCAAACATTTTAGAAGAGTGTAGTAAAAATGAGGAAACGATACAAACTTGGTTAAATAGAACTCGAAGTCTATCACTTCATTCTTCATATGATGATTTTGTTAATATTTCATCTAAATTAAATAAACCTAATAATATTGAAATACAAGAAATATTAGTTGCTGGAAAACAAATAAGACAATACATTAATCAAACTCGAAATCAGTTAAAACAAGAATTAAGTTCACATGTAACTCAAACAGAGATTGATATTTGGATACGTATGCTTTTCAAGATTAGAAAAATATACAATACATTAAATTTAACTAAGGATTAACCCATGCCCAAACGTACCGACCTAAAATCCATCCTTATCATCGGTGCCGGCCCTATCGTTATCGGTCAGGCCTGCGAATTTGACTATTCGGGCGCACAGGCCTGCAAGGCTTTGCGTGAAGAAGGCTATAAAGTCATTTTGGTAAACTCCAACCCTGCCACCATCATGACCGACCCTGAAATGGCGGATGTTACCTACATCGAGCCGATTATGTGGCAGACGGTGGAGAAGATTATCGCCAAGGAGCGACCCGATGCGATTCTGCCCACGATGGGCGGTCAGACCGCGCTGAACTGTGCGCTGGATTTGGCGCGCAACGGCGTGCTGGCGAAATACAATGTCGAGCTGATCGGAGCGACGGAAGACGCGATTGACAAGGCGGAAGACCGCGGCCGCTTTAAAGAAGCGATGGAGAAAATCGGCCTCTCCTGCCCGAAATCTTTTGTCTGCCACACGATGAACGAAGCTTTGGCAGCGCAGGAACAGGTCGGCTTCCCGACGCTGATTCGTCCGTCTTTCACCATGGGCGGTTCGGGCGGCGGCATTGCCTACAATAAAGACGAGTTCTTGGCGATTTGCGAACGCGGTTTTGATGCGTCGCCTACGCATGAATTGCTGATTGAGCAGTCTGTTCTCGGCTGGAAAGAGTACGAGATGGAAGTTGTACGCGATAAGAACGACAACTGCATCATCATTTGCTCGATTGAAAACTTCGACCCGATGGGCGTGCATACCGGCGACTCCATCACTGTTGCGCCTGCACAAACATTGACCGACAAAGAATACCAAATCATGCGTAATGCTTCGTTGGCAGTATTGCGTGAAATCGGCGTAGATACCGGCGGTTCAAACGTTCAGTTTGCTGTGAACCCTGAAAACGGCGAGATGATTGTGATTGAGATGAACCCGCGCGTGAGCCGTTCGTCCGCGCTGGCATCTAAAGCAACGGGCTTCCCGATTGCGAAGGTGGCGGCCAAACTGGCTGTCGGCTTTACACTGGACGAGTTGCGCAACGACATCACTGGCGGCCGCACGCCTGCATCATTCGAGCCTTCCATCGACTATGTCGTGACCAAAATCCCGCGTTTTGCGTTTGAAAAATTCCCTGCCGCAGACGACCGCCTGACCACGCAGATGAAATCGGTGGGTGAAGTGATGGCGATGGGCCGTACCATTCAAGAAAGCTTCCAAAAAGCCTTGCGCGGTTTGGAAACCGGCTTGTGCGGCTTCAATCCGCGCAGCGAAGACAAAGCGGAAATCCGCCGCGAACTGGCCAACCCGGGCCCTGAGCGTATGCTGTTTGTAGCCGATGCTTTCCGCGCAGGCTTCACACTGGAAGAAATCCACGAAATCTGCGCCATCGACCCTTGGTTCTTAGCTCAAATTGAAGATTTGGTGAAAGAAGAGCAGCAGGTAAGTGCAGGCTGCCTGCAAGATTTGGATTTCGCCGCTTTACGCCGTCTGAAACGCAAAGGCTTCTCTGACAAACGTTTGGCACAATTGTTGAACGTAAGCGAAAAAGAAGTCCGCGAACACCGCTACGCGCTGAAACTGCATCCGGTTTACAAACGCGTCGACACTTGTGCCGCCGAGTTTGCCACCGAAACCGCCTACCTCTACTCCACTTACGAAGAAGAATGCGAATCCCGTCCTTCCGACCGTAAAAAAGTGATGATTCTCGGCGGCGGCCCAAACCGTATCGGCCAAGGTATTGAATTTGACTACTGCTGCGTTCACGCCGCGCTCGCCCTGCGCGAATCGGGCTTTGAAACCATCATGGTCAACTGCAACCCCGAAACCGTGTCCACCGACTTCGACACCAGCGACCGCCTGTACTTCGAGCCGCTGACATTGGAAGACGTATTGGAAATCGTCCGCACCGAAAACCCATGGGGCGTGATTGTTCATTACGGCGGCCAAACCCCACTCAAACTGGCCAATGCTTTGGTAGCAAACGGCGTGAACATCATCGGCACATCCGCCGACAGCATCGACGCCGCCGAAGACCGCGAACGCTTCCAAAAAGTGTTGAACGACTTAGGCCTGCGTCAACCGCCTAACCGCATCGCCCACAACGAAGAAGAAGCACTCGTTAAAGCCGAAGAAATCGGTTATCCGTTGGTTGTCCGTCCTTCTTACGTACTCGGCGGCCGCGCCATGCAGATTGTTCACTCTGCCGAAGAATTGCAAAAATACATGCGCGAAGCCGTACAAGTTTCCGAAGACAGCCCTGTATTGCTCGACTTCTTCTTGAACAACGCCATCGAAGTGGACGTAGACTGCGTTTCAGACGGCCAAGACGTCGTGATCGGCGGCATTATGCAACACGTCGAACAAGCAGGTATCCACTCCGGCGACTCCGGCTGTTCATTGCCTCCATACTCATTGGATGAAGAAATTCAAGATGAAATCCGCCGTCAAACCAAAGCCATGGCATACGCACTGGGCGTGGTCGGCTTGATGAACGTACAGTTTGCCGTACAAGATGGCGTGGTCTTCGTACTGGAAGTGAACCCACGCGCCAGCCGTACCGTACCGTTCGTATCCAAAGCCACCGGCGTACCGCTCGCCAAAGTCGGCGCACGCGTGATGGCAGGCATTTCGCTGAAAGAGCAAGGCGTAGAAAAAGAAGTCATCCCAGACTTCTATGCCGTTAAAGAAGCCGTGTTCCCATTCATCAAATTCCCGGGTGTGGACACCATTCTCGGCCCTGAAATGCGCTCTACCGGCGAAGTCATGGGCGTAGGCGCAAGCTTCGGCGAAGCCTACTTCAAAGCCCAACTCGGTGCAGGCGAACGCTTGAGCACAACCGGCAAAGTGTTCCTCGCCGTACGCGACGAAGACAAACCGCTCATCGTCAAAACCGCACAAAACTTCCAAGCACTCGGCTACGGTGTCTGCGCCACACGCGGTACCGCCGAATACTTGAAAGAACACGGCATCATCGTGCAAGCGGTCAACAAAGTGCAGGAAGGCCGCCCACACATCGTGGACGCCATTAAAAACGGCGAAATCGCACTGGTGGTCAACACCGTCGGCAGCACAGTACAATCAGTTACCGACAGCCACAGCATCCGCCGCACTTCCCTCACCCAACGCGTACCGCAATACACCACCATCGCCGGCGGCGAAGCCATGAGCGAAGGCGCAAAAAGCCGCGAGCACTTGGGCGTGTACAGCGTACAGGAATTGCATGGCCGTCTGAAAAACAAAGCCTAATAATCAATCCTATCGGATTTAAATAGTTAAAAGGCCGTCTGAAACCTGATTGCTCAGTTTCAGACGGCCTTTTCATATTTCAAATTCCAACCGTCTGTCCATCAAAACAACCTTTTCTGCCATCTCCAAACAAGCAATAGCAACATGAAATATAATTTCGTTATTGATTGGATTCATACGACAAAATTGTTGTTTTTTCATCATAATCCAAAAATATCGAGTTTAACGCCTATTCTCCTTGCTTTATAATGGCCGTCTGAAATAAAAATACAATTAAAGCAGAAGCATGTCTTTGCAATTTAAGCAGATTTGCATAATTAAACATATGCTTTAATCATAATAATGATAAAATAATACGGCTTTCCTCTAAATTAAAGGGAAAACTGCACAAGAAACGGAAAATAAAATGAGTGTCGGATTATTGCGTGTTTTGGTTCAAAGCCAGACCATCTCAAATCAACAAGCGGAACATTACAACAGCCTTTTACAATCGGGCAAAGAAATCCTGCCCAACCTGTTTTCAGACGGCATCATCTCCCCTAAAGCTTTGGGAGAGTTGGTTGCGCGCGTATTCAGCTATCCCCTTTTGGATTTGCGCTACTACCCGCGCAATAATGTAGTCAGCGACATTCTGACGGAAGAGCAAATGGTGCAAAACCGTTGCATTCCGATTTTCAAACGCGGACGCAAGGTTTATTTCGCCGTATCCGATCCGACCCAAATCCAAAAATTTCAAAAAATTGCTTTTGCTTCAGGTTTAAATGTCGACTTGGTAGTAGTTCCAGACGACCAGCTCAGCTCATTGCTGGAATGGCTGGGTCAACGTTCGACCACCATTCTGAAAGAAATCAACGACGAACATGAAGCAACGCAGCAATCGCAATCGCTTTATATCGACAATGAAGAGGCTGAAGACGGTCCAATCCCCCGCTTCATCCATAAAACCTTATCCGATGCCCTGAACGCGAGCGCATCGGACATCCACTTTGAATTCTACGAACAAATGGCGCGCGTTCGTTTCCGCGTGGACGGGCAGTTGCGTGAAGTCGTACAGCCTCCTGTCGCAGTACGCGGCCAGTTGGCATCGCGTATCAAAGTGATGGCGCGTTTGGATATTTCCGAAAAACGTATTCCTCAAGACGGCAGAATTCAAATTGCCTTCCATAAACACGGCCGTCCGATTGACTTTCGTGTCAGCACGTTGCCGACATTGTTTGGCGAAAAAGTGGTGATGCGTATCCTAAATTCCGATGGGACATCGCTCAATATCGACCAGCTCGGCTTAGAGCCTTTCCAAAAAGAAATGCTGCTTGAGGCCATCAACCGCCCTTACGGCATGGTGTTGGTTACCGGTCCGACAGGTTCGGGCAAAACCGTTTCACTCTATACCTGCCTGAGTATTTTGAACACGGAAGATGTGAACATTTCGACGGCCGAGGATCCGGCCGAGATTAACCTGCCGGGCGTCAACCAAGTCAACGTCAATGAGAAACAAGGTCTGACGTTTGCTGCCGCACTCCGATCCTTCTTGCGCCAAGATCCTGATATTATTATGGTCGGTGAGATCCGAGACTTGGAAACCGCCGACATCGCCATTAAAGCCGCCCAAACCGGCCACATGGTTTTCTCGACCCTGCATACCAATAATGCACCGGCCACGCTGTCCCGCCTTTTGAACATGGGCGTAGCGCCTTTCAATATCGCCAGCTCGGTCAGCCTGATTATGGCGCAAAGGCTGTTGCGCAGACTGTGTCCAAACTGCAAACGCGAAGTTGAACGCCCGCCGGTTCCGGCATTGAAAAAAGCCGGCTTTACCGATACGGACTTGGCTCAAGATTGGAAACTCTACCGCCCGGTTGGCTGCGACAGCTGCCGCGGCAAAGGCTTTAAAGGCCGCGTCGGTATTTATGAAGTCATGCCGGTCAGCGATGAAATGCAAAAAGTCATTATGAACAACGGTACAGAAGTTGATATCATGAACATGGCCTATCAGGAAGGCATGGTAGACTTGCGTCGCGCCGGCCTCATGAAAGTCATGCAAGGCCTGACCTCGTTGGAAGAAGTGACTGCTCATACCAATGACTAAACTGCCATATTTTCGAAAATTAAAATAAAGCGGCACGGGGAAACAGTCCGCTTTATTTCTTACTAACAAGGGATAACACATGGCTCAAGCAGAGCAAAAAAGAAGTCTGTTCGGCTCAAGAAGCAAAGGCAAGCGTTTTACTTTTGAAGGAAAAAATACCGAGACCGAACGTCTTGTCCATGGTGAAGTAGTTGCCAAAGACGAAGAAGAAGCACGCAAGAAACTCCAACGCAGAGGCATTCGTCCTTTGCGTATCAGCAAAGTTAAAACCGCACGCAAACGCCGTATTACCCAAGAAGACATTACAGTGTTCACCCGCCAACTGGCAACGATGATGAAGGCAGGCTTACCGCTGATGCAGGCTTTTGAAATCGTTGCGCGCGGCCACTCCAATCCGAGCATGACCGAAATGCTGATGCAGGTTCGCTCCGATGTCGAACAAGGTAGCGCATTGGGTAAATCGTTCTCCAAATATCCAAAATATTTCGACCGCTTTTATTGTAATCTGGTTAGCGCAGGCGAGTCCGGCGGCGTACTGGAAAGCCTATTGGACAAACTGGCTGTCTATAAAGAAAAAACGCAAGCCATTAAGAAAAAGGTTAAAACCGCACTGACCTACCCGATTGCCATTATCGTGGTGGCAATTGCGCTTATCTTCATCATGATGATGTTTGTACTGCCTGCCTTTAAAGAAGTTTATGCCAATATGGGGGCAGAGCTGCCAAGCCTTACCCAACTCGTCATGAGCTTGTCCGATTTATTCGTCGACTATGGCTGGATTATGATCATCCTTTTGATTGTTTCCGCCTTCGGCCTGTACAAACTCCATGAAAAATCGCCTACCTTCCAAAAACGAATCGATGCTCTGATTTTGAGACTCCCTGTTTTTGGCGCCATCGTCCGTAAAGCAACCATTGCCCGTTGGGCGCGTACGACTTCCACCCTCTTCGCAGCCGGCGTTCCTTTGGTGGAAGTATTAGATTCAGTTGCAGGCGCATCCGGCAATATTCTCTATGAAGAAGCCACTCAAGACATCCGCGCCAAGGTAACCCAAGGTCTGTCGCTGACATCCAGTATGCAAAGTACGGATATGTTCCCCAATATGGTGATCCAAATGGCGGCCATCGGCGAAGAGTCAGGCTCTTTGGACGATATGCTGAACAAAGCTGCCGAATTCTACGAAGATGAAGTAGACAACTCCGTCTCCCGATTGTCTCACTTGATGGAGTCTATCATCATGGTGGTATTGGGTTCGATCATCGGTATCTTGCTGATTGCCATGTATCTGCCGCTGTTTAAATTGGGTAATGTCGTAGGTTGATATGCTTGATAGTATTTACTCTGCCATCGACGCCCTCTCCGTTCTTGCGCCATTCGCCATTCCTTTAGCCGTTATTTTAGGATTGCTGATTGGCAGCTTTCTAAACGTTGTCATTTATCGCACGCCGATAATGATGGAACGCGAATGGACACAATTTTCTAAAGAGCATTTGGGCATCAAGCTGACAGATGAAGAAAAACAGCCATTTAATCTGTGCAAACCGAATTCACGCTGCCCAAAATGCAAAAACCCAGTCAAACCTTGGCAAAACATCCCCATCCTCAGCTATGTTTTACTGGGCGGGAAATGCCACTCCTGCAAAACCGCTATCGGCATACGCTATCCGCTGATTGAGCTGCTGACAAGTGTCTTATTCGGTATTGTCGCGTGGCAATACGGCTGGTCATGTACAACTATTGGCGGATTAATTTTGACTGCCATATTGATTGCGCTGACCTTTATTGATGCCGATACACAATATTTACCCGACAGCCTGACTCAGCCCCTAATCTGGATCGGCCTGCTGTTTAATCTGAATGACACATTCGTACCCCTGCATTCAGCCGTTTTAGGCGCAATCGCAGGCTATATGAGCCTTTATACTTTATGCGCCGTCTATAAACTTCTGACCGGTAAAATCGGCATGGGCAATGGCGACTTCAAACTTTTGGCCGCGCTCGGGGCATGGCTGGGCGTAGGTATCTTGCCTGTTCTGATCTTCATGGCTGCCTTAGTCGGACTGGTGGGCGCACTCATTGCCCGCGTCGGTAAAGGTCAATATTTTGCTTTTGGTCCCAGCCTTGCTGTAGCAGGATGGATTATTTTGGTTGCCAATGCACCTATTACCCAACTGGTACAATGGTGGCTCGTACAATCAGGATTCCGATAATGACATTATGGATAGGCTTGACCGGCGGTATCGGTAGCGGTAAATCATCTATTGCCCAAATGTTTGCCGAACTTGGCGCACCCATTATCGATGCCGATGCCATCAGCCGTTCACTGACCGCTGAAAACGGTGAAGCCCTTCCTGCCATCCGCCAGCTTTTCGGCGATGAGGTTTTTGACAGTGAAGGCCGTCTGAATCGTATGGCTTTACGGGAAGAAGTTTTCAGACGGCCTCAATCCAAAAAACAACTGGAAAACCTGCTTCTGCCATTAATCTTAAACAAAATCCAACAGCAGAAACAACAACTTGCCTCCTCTGCTTACGGCATTGTCGATGTACCGCTTTTAATTGAGAATCCGGCATTTAAAGCGGAGACTGACCGCATTTTGGTTGTAGATGTTCCAGAGTCCGTCCAAATCGAACGCGTACATCAACGCAATGGTTTTTCAGAAGAACAAACGCGTCAAATCATGGCTACCCAAGCTTCTCGATGTGACAGACTGCTGCATGCCGACGATGTATTGGACAATACCCATAACATGGAAGAAGCAAAAATCAAGGTTGCCCGCTTGCATCAATACTATCAATCCATTGCACAATCACTGAAAGAAACTGCATGACCGCTCCTGTTGTAAAATGTCCGACCTGCCACAAAGAAGTCGTTTGGAACACCGACAGTCCCTACCGCCCTTTCTGCAGCAAACGGTGCAAACTCATTGATTTAGGTGAATGGGCACAAGAAAAATACACCGTTTCTTCAGAAGACGACCCCTTTTCAGACCTGTTGGACGGCAAATAAACTGCGCCACTTCCTTCAGCCTATCCAAAACAGGCTCAAAACAGTAAAATACCCTCTTTATTCCAATCTATTCCATCCACCATGCTCACCTTCCAACAAATTATTTTCAAATTACAAAACTACTGGGCAGACAAAGGCTGTACCGTTATCCAACCTTTCGATATGGAAGTCGGTGCCGGTACTTCGCATCCAGCCACCTGCCTGCGCGCGTTAGGCCCAGAGCCTTGGTTTGCCGCTTACGTTCAACCCAGCCGCCGCCCCAAAGACGGCCGCTATGGCGACAACCCCAACCGTCTGCAACACTACTATCAATTCCAAGTTGCGCTCAAACCTGCACCAGCCAATATTCAAGACCTCTATCTCGACTCCCTGCGCGAATTGGGTATCGACCCTAAAGTACACGACATCCGTTTTGTCGAAGACGACTGGGAAAACCCTACGCTCGGCGCTTGGGGCTTGGGCTGGGAAGTTTGGCTCAACGGCATGGAAGTAACCCAATTCACCTACTTCCAACAAGTCGGCGGTATCGACTGCTCCCCTGTACTCGGCGAAATCACCTACGGTATCGAGCGCCTTGCCATGTATCTGCAAGGCGTGGAAAACGTATACGACCTCGTTTGGGCAAAAACTCTTGATGGCAACATCGTCACTTACGGCGACGTTTATCATCAAAATGAAGTCGAGCAATCCACCTACAACTTCGAATACAGCGATGCCGATTGGCTCTTGCGCCAATTCAACGACTATGAAGAACAAGCCAAACGCCTGCTTGCAGTTGAAGACACCAGTCTTGCCCTGCCTGCTTACGAGCTTGTACTCAAAGCCGGCCATACGTTCAACCTCTTGGATGCACGCGGCGCCATTTCCGTTACCGAACGCGCAACCTACATCGGCCGCATTCGTGCACTGAGCCGTATCGTTGCACAAAAATTCGTTGAAAGCCGCGAAAAACTGGGCTTCCCATTGCTTAAAAACCAATAAGCCCACACATACTTACTATGCCGCCCTTTGATATATTCAATTGGCGGCGTTTCTATTTTCAGACGGCCTTGACGTCAATGCCATCGTAAACACTTCCAGCCTGCTTTCAGGTAAAATAAACCCTTTATTACATAAGCCGTCTGAAAACATGAGTTCATCCTCTTCTGCAAAAATTCCCTTTTTCTTACTTTCCCTCGTTGCCATCATTCTTGACCAACTGAGCAAATGGGAAATCTTGAAACACTTTACCGAAGGCGAACGCCTCAATATCATTCCAGGCTTCTTTGACCTGACCCTTGCCTATAATCCAGGCGCGGCATTCAGCTTTTTGGCCGACCAAGGCGGCTGGCAGAAATTCTTCTTTTTAGGTCTGGCCGTCGTTATCAGCTTGTATTTAGCCCGTGCCATTTTGCGTGATGAGTTTGGCCGCTGGGGCAAACTAGGGGCTGCCATGATTATCGGCGGCGCGATTGGCAATGTGGTTGACCGTCTGATTCACGGCCACGTTGTCGATTTTCTGCTTTTCTATTGGCAAAACTGGTTCTACCCCGCATTTAACATTGCCGACAGCTTTATCTGCGTTGGCGCAGTTTGCTTGGTAATAGACGGTTTGCTGCACAAAAAAACACCTTCAAACGACACAAAGGCCGTCTGAAAACGGAACACACATGACTCAAAAAACCATTATCCTTGCCAATCCCCGCGGCTTCTGTGCCGGTGTTGACCGTGCCATCAGCATTGTTGAACGTGCACTCGAAGAATTCGGCGCGCCTATTTACGTCCGCCATGAGGTCGTTCACAACAAATTCGTCGTCGACAATCTGCGGGCAAAAGGTGCCGTATTTGTCGATAACTTGGCGGATGTCCCAAAGGGTGCCACACTGATTTACTCAGCTCACGGCGTATCCAAAGCAGTCCAGGAAGAAGCGGCACAACGTGGTTTCCGCGTTTTTGATGCCACCTGCCCTCTGGTAACCAAAGTCCATAAAGAAGTAGCCCGCCTCGATGAGCAAGATTACGAAATCATCATGATCGGCCACAAAGGCCACGTCGAAGTAGAAGGCACGATGGGGCAATTGCCTCCGGGTAAAATGTTTCTGGTTGAGACAGTGGAAGATGTAGCCGGACTGAACGTCAAAAATCCTAACAAACTTGCCTACGTCAGCCAAACCACTTTATCGATAGACGAAACCAAAGACATCATTGCAGCTTTAAATCAACGCTTTCCCAATATCCGTAATCCGCACAAAGAAGACATCTGCTACGCCACAACCAACCGCCAAACTGCTGTTAAAGAATTGGCCGAAGAATGCGATCTCGTAATTGTTGTCGGTTCACCCAACTCTTCCAACAGCAACCGCTTGCGTGAAGTAGCCGCATTGCGCGGAGTTGATGCCTATATGGTCGATAATGCCTCCTATCTGAAAAAAGAATGGTTTGAAAACAAAACCAAGGTCGGTGTAACTGCCGGTGCATCTGCGCCCGAAGTCTTGGTTCGAGAAGTCTTACAAACCATTCAAGATTGGGGACATGAGACCATACGCGAAGGAGAAGGCGCAGAAGAAAGCATTGTATTTGTCTTGCCCAAAGAGTTGCGTCGTGAGGGCGAAAACAAGCAGATCCTAAATAAAGGGTAAGTTTGTTATTTGCTTTATTTGAAAACTTAAGGCCGTCTGAAAACTTTCAGACGGCCTTAAGTTTATTCTGCTAATAAAAAAGACCCGCCTTTAAGGCAGGTCTTTTCATGCATGATCCTGATTATTTATCAGAAGTATATTGCTGACGGCGCAAGATAGCCGGAATTTCAAAGTCATCCAGTACAGACTGGTTGCTGAAATCAGCCGCAGTCAGATTCATAGAACGGATATTGCGGTTGGTACGAACCAAACTTTCAGCACTGCTTTGGCTTTGAGCTTGAGGCACTTCTGCCGCACCGCGTACCAATTGTTGGGTACGGGCAGCAGCACGCAGTTGGTTGTCAGTACCGTTTTCTTTCAAGCCGGTAGCAATGATGGTAATACGGATAGCATCTTCGCTCATGCTCTCGTCTTCGGCAGCACCAAATTTGCATTCCACTTCAGGGTGTGCATTTTGGTTGACGATACGCATAATCTCGTTGAACTCAGACATTTTCAGGCAGCCAGGAGCAGTGGTAATGTTTACTAATACACCGCGTGCGCCATCCAAAGTAACGTTATCCAAGAGCGGGCTGGAGATAGCTTGATCAGTAGCCAAACGGGCACGGTCGATACCTTGTGCAAAACCTGAACCCATCATGGCGATACCGCGATTGCTCATCACGGTTTTCACGTCGGCGAAGTCCAAGTTGATCATGTCGCTAGGGCAAGTCACCACTTCAGAAATACCGGCAACCGCATCACGCAGTACATTGTCAGCCGCACGGAAAGCTTCACGCATGGTCACGTCTTCGCCCAAGGCAGTCATCAATTTGTCGTTCGGGATAATGATCAGGGAATCAACGCGCTCTTTAAGTTGATCCAAACCTGCTTGAGCGATATGTACGCGCTTGCCTTCGTAAGCAAACGGACGGGTTACAACCGCAACGGTCAGGATACCCATTTCTTTAGCGATTTCAGCCACAACAGGAGCGGAGCCGGTACCTGTACCACCACCCATACCGGTAGTGATAAACAGCATGTTTGCACCGCGGATGGCATCTTCGATGGCTTCGCGATCTTCTTGAGCAGCGGCGCGGCCGATTTCAGGATTTGCACCGGCACCTAAACCGCGAGTCAGGTTTGTACCCAATTGAATGCGTTTAGCCGCATTATTTTTAGCCAATGATTGCGCATCGGTATTGGCACTGATGAACTCAACACCATGAATAGTGTTGGCAACCATGTTGTTGATGGCATTACAGCCGCCGCCGCCCAAACCGATAACTTTAATAACAGCAGGGCTCGTTGCTGATTCTGCTACGTCGTAAACAAATTCCATTCAATAATCCTCCGCGCCCCGCTTTATAAGGACGGTTCAAAAATAACTCATTATCCGTATTATATAAGAAGTATCCAGATACTGGCAAAATTCTTCTTACCATTCGACTGTCGGCGTTATATTTTTACTACATTTTTTAACAGAAAATATACAAGTTTTAAATTATCCACTTGACAATTATTTAAAACCGCTTAATTCCACTTAAATATTCAGGACAAACGGTTGCTACACCGTCCGCCCTGAAAACTTTTATCAGAAATTTTCTTTAACGAATTTCATCAGTCTTGCCCACAGACTGATTTTTTCAGCCTGATCATGAACCACAATGGCACCTGTCACCGGTGCACCGTCTTCCTCTCCTCTTGCAGCCTGCAAAAGACCGATGGCGGTTGAATAGCGTGGATTGCGGATACGCTCAGATACGCCGCCCATTTCTTGTGGAACACCGATACGCGCCGGCAAGTTGAATACTTCTTCCGCCAACTCAACAATACCGGTCAACATAGAAGCACCACCGGTCAAAACAATACCGGAAGTTAACACTTCTTCAGGGAAACCAGAGCGGCGTAATTCGTTCAGCGTCAATTCCAAAATTTCTTCTACGCGCGGACCGATGATTTCAGCCAATACACGGCGTGAAATTTGACGCGATTGACGGTCGCCAACGCTAGGGACTTCAATCATTTCATCCAAGCCGTCCATAGTCGGAATCGCAGCGCCGTAATGGATTTTGATGTACTCAGCTGCACTGTGCGGCGTACGCAAGGCTTGTGCCAAGTCTTTGGTAATCAAATCGCCGGCAACGGGAATAACCGCGGTATGGCGGATTGCGCCATTGGTATAAACCGCGATGTCGGTTGTACCGCCACCGATATCGATGACGCACACGCCCAAATCTTTTTCGTCTTCAGTCAAAACGGCGTGACCGCTTGCCAAAGGCTGAAGCATGATTTGATCCATTTGCAGGCCGCAACGTTGGATACATTTTTGGATATTTTGCAACGCAGTGTTCGCACCGGTAATGATGTGTACACGGGTATCCAAACGCACGCCGCTCATGCCGATAGGCTCTTTCACACCGGGTTGGTTGTCGATGATGTACTCTTGAACCACGGTATGCAAAATGTTGTGATCAGGCGGAATATTGATGGCTTTGGCCGTTTCGATGGCACGATCAATGTCGGTTTGCGATACTTCACCATCTTTAATTTTGACCACGCCTTGTGAATTCATGCTGCGGATATGGTTACCGGCAATACCGGTGACGACGCGGGAAATTTTGGTATCTGCCATCAGCTCGGCATCTTCTACCGCCTGACGAATGGCTTGCGCAGTGGCATCAATGTTGGTCACCATACCTGCACGCAAACCGCGTGAAGGGCTTTGACCCAAGCCAACAATGTGGATTTCGTTATCTTCCCGAATCTCACCGATTAAGGCGATGACCTTGGACGTACCAATGTCTAAGGCACTGATATATTTGTTTTGTTGTTGTTCCATAATTGCTCGTTCGCTATGTTGTCTGACTGACGGTTTGATTATTTTTGAAACAAGATTGCTTCACGTCTAATCGGCTATTCACTGTCGGAAGGGTTTTCAGACGGCCGGTAACGGACTGAAAAACCATCCTTATAACGCATATCGACATACTCGATACGGCTTTGTTTTTCACGCAGCAACGATGGCCAAATCTGGGCAAACTGCTGCAAACGTTTGATTTCGTTTTCACGCCCCAATCGCACGGTAATGCCGTTGTTCAATACAAGCAGCCATGCCGAACGCGGCGTGTAGATCAATTCTTTGATGGTCAGTTTCAACGGGCTCAAAATTCCGGAAAAGTCCGCATAATGTTTGACCATGTCTTTGCCTGTCCCCTGCTGCCCTTCAAATATAGGCAGGTCCTGTTTCAGGCTTGCGGCAAACACATTGCCCTTACTGTCCACCAAGCCGCCAGCGCGCCAGTGTGCAACCGGCACACGCTCGGTCAGGATAATTTCCACGGTTTCCGGAAAACGACGGCGTACCATTGCCGAGTCAATCCAAGGCAACTCCTGAAAAGCGGCCTGCGCTGAATCAATATCGGCGCGGAACATATTACCCCTGATATGCTCTCGTGCAACAGTTTGCAATTCTTTGTTGGAAGCATATTTCAGCTTACCCTGAATGGCAATCTGTTTCACAGGGAAATATTTTGAATTGTAAAGCCAAGCTATGCCCGAACCTATCAGTAGAAAGGTCATCAGCACCAATAGCCGGCGGGTCAGCCGACCCAGTGCGCCTGCATCATCCCACATGAGCGGTCTTCAAAATCTCAATACATAAATCAGCAAAATCCACGCCGGTATGGCCTGCAGATTTTGGCACCAAACTATGGCTGGTCATACCAGGCAAGGTATTGATTTCCAAGAGATACAATTTACCGTCCGTATCTTTCAGAAAGTCCACGCGCGAACAGCCGTCCGCACCAATCGCCTGCGCACCACGCACAGCCAGTTCGCGCATCAGGTTTTCCTCCGCCTCGCTCAAATCTTCCGATGGGCATTGATAAACCGTATCGTCGCGGTTGTATTTAGCTTCGTAGTCGTAAAACTCGGTAGCCGGAATAATATGAATGCTCGGTAGGCCTTTGCCGTTCAATACCGGGCAAGAATACTCGCCGCCGCCTATAAAGCGTTCGGCAATGATTTCACCCTGCAAGTGTTTCAATTCTTCGTAAACGCTTTTCAGACGGCCTTTTTCTTTTACTTTTACCACGCCGACGCTACTGCCTTCTGAGGCAGGTTTCACAAACATCGGCAGGCCCAATTTTTCTTCAACGGCATCAAAGTCGCTGTCGTCATGCAATACGACAAACTCAGGAACAGGCAAGCCCACAGCCTGCCAAATCAGTTTGCAGCGGTATTTATCCATACCCAGCGCAGAAGCGGCCACGCCACTGCCGGTGTAAGGAATACCCATCAATTCCAACGCGCCTTGAATCGCGCCATCTTCGCCGAAAGTGCCGTGCAGAATATTGAAGGCCGTCTGAAAACCTTGTGTTTTCAATTCAGACAACGGGGTTTCTTTAGGATCGAACGCATGGGCATCGACGCCTTTGCTTTTCAAGGCAGCCAAAATAGCGGCGCCGCTGTCCAGCGAAACTTCACGCTCGCTGGAGAAGCCACCCATCAACACGGCCACTTTGCCAAAATTCTGCATAATTTCCACTTTCTTAAATACTGATACAGGCCGTCTGAATATTATTCAGACGACCTATCTGTCCTCAAAGGCCAATATGCCTGTTTATTATGATTGTTTCGACAATTCCACCAATGCAGACGGAACGCGGTTGATGCTGCCGGCACCCATATTCAGAACGACATCGCCGTCTTGCAAAACATTCAGTAGCATTTGCGGCAGGTCGACAACGTTTTCGCAGTAAATAGGCTCAAGTTTGCCCAATACGCGGATGGCGCGCGCCAAGGCACGGGAATCGGCTGCGGCAATCGGCTCTTCGCCTGCAGCATAAACTTCGGTTAACACCAGCGCGTCAACGGTATTGAGGACTTTAGTAAAGTCTTCAAACAAATCGCGTGTGCGAGTATAGCGGTGCGGCTGGAAGGCAAGCACCAAACGTTTTTCCGGATACGCGCCGCGTGCAGCGGAAAGGGTTGCCGCCATTTCGACAGGATGATGGCCATAATCGTCCACCAGCAAAGCGGTTCCACCGTTTGGCAATTTGATGTCGCCATATTTTTGGAAGCGGCGGCCGACGCCTTCAAAGCCGAGCAAGCCTTTTTGGATCGCTTCAACCGATGCGCCAACTTCCAGTGCAACACCGATAGCCGCCAACGCATTGAGGACGTTGTGGCGGCCTGGCATATTCAAAACAACCTCAAACGGCTCTTGCTCATGTCCTTTCATTTGAACATGAACGGTAAATTTCATTTGCGCGCCGATGTTTTCAATATCGGTTGCGTAAATATCAGCAGTATCGTCCAAGCCGTAAGTAGCATAAGGCTTGCTCACTTTGGGCAAAATCGCGCGGACGTGTTCGCTGTCGATACACAAAAACGCTTTGCCGTAAAACGGCATACGGTGGATAAAATCAACAAACGCCTGATGCAGCTTCTCAACGCTGTGGCCGTAAGTGTCCATGTGGTCTTCGTCAATATTGGTCACGACGGACATAATCGGAGTCAGGTACAGGAAAGAGGCATCGGATTCGTCGGCTTCTGCGACGATGTATTCGCCTTTACCCAAACGGGCGTTGGTACCTGCGGCATTGAGTTTGCCGCCGATAACGAAAGTCGGGTCGAGTCCTGCCGCACCGAGAATAGAAGCAGTCAGGCTGGTTGTTGTGGTTTTACCGTGCGTACCAGCAATGGCGATACCATCGCGGAAGCGCATCAGTTCCGCCAACATTAACGCGCGCGGAATCACGGGAATCTGCTGCTCCAACGCGGCAACAACTTCAGGATTGTCTTTTTTGACGGCAGTAGAAGTAACAACTACGTCGGCACCATTGACGTGTTCGGCAGTATGGCCGGGGTAAACTTGAATGCCAAGAGCGCTCAAATGCTCAGTAACAGCATTACGCGCCTGATCCGAACCGGAAACTTTAAAGCCCAAATTGTGTAAAACTTCGGCAATACCGCTCATGCCGACGCCGCCGATTCCGACAAAATGGATGTTGGTAACTCGATTTTTCATCATAACGTTGCGTTCCGGTTGGTTTTTAGTGCGTAAAGGCGTTATTTTAAAGGGCTATCTGCTTCTGCGCCATAGTTTTCTTGTAAATTAAAGATGTTTCGGCATACAGGATTTCACATTGGTGGCAATATGGGTAAAAAAGAGGTTTCGTTCAGCGGCGAATTACCCATTTTTAAACTCGACTTCAGCTACCAAAATACCAGCAAAAACAAAACATAAGGTCGTCTGAAAACTGTTTTCAGACGACCTCTCGTTTATCAACTTGACGGCACTTGTATCCTCATCAAGCGCATATCCAATTTGCGCCGTCCCCACGCGGTCGCATACAAAAGGCGCAAGAGCCACGGATAACGTGGTTTGCAGACGCTGCTCAAGCCCGCTTCTTCGATGATTTCCACACCCGATATCAGGCGTCGGATGTCGTCCGTGCCGCTTATCGCCCAGCGGAACTCGGGCGGTTTGTCCATTTTACCGAGCGCGTCGTGGTGTTTGCTTTGTCCGATGTAGGCTTTGGGGATAGTGTCAAAAGCAAGTTGGGCATTCGGCAGGCGGCGGGCAACCTGTTTGAAAAAATCCTGCACTTGCGTTTCTTCGAAATACATCAACACGCCTTCGATCACGAGCAACACGGGTTTGCCGTGTGCAGCGACGGTATTCATCCACGCTTCGTCAAACATGGATGCACCCAGATAATGATTGTCCGATTCAGGCAGCAGCATACGCCGCACTTCAATCACTTCCGGTAAATCCAAATCATACCAAGCGGTAATGCGCGGCTTGCCCAAGCGTTCGTAACGCGCATCCAGCCCCGCGCCGATTTGCACGACGACGGCATCGGGATGTTCGGCGATAAAGTGCCGGGTCATATCGTCCAACAGCTTCGCCCGCCCGCAACAGCCAACCTGCGATGCTTTGACTTTGGCAAACTTGCTGAAATCGTAGTCTATCTTGTCCAACATCCGCACGGCTTCGTCATCGCGCAAAAGCGGCTGCGCCCTACCCTGCTCCACAGCCTTCGCCCACAGGGGAATCAGCATGGTGCTGGACAAGGCGGAAACGGTTTCGGGAGAGATTTTTTCGGACATGGCAGCCTCCAATGAGAGAAATTCCTATTTACATCATACTCCCGCACAATACGGCTGCCAAGTTGCAAAAAGATCGTCTGAAACCCGTTTCTTGGTTTTCAGACGACCTCTGTTTCGTTCATCACATTATGTCATCATGCCGTACACGCGATAGCGGCTTCCGCCACATCGTCCGCACTGTGCGGCAACGCCAACGTACGGGCATTTTTCGCCCATTTCAGGCATTTTTCACGGTTTAATCCGCCGAGGATTTCGGCCAGTTTTTCTGCCGTCAGTTGAGTTTGCGGCAGCAGCAAACCAGCTTCGGCCTGCACCATAAAGCGCGCATTAGCTGTTTGATGGTCGTCTACCGCGTGCGGATACGGCACCAGCAATGCACCCAAACCTGCAACCGTCAGCTCGGCAATCGTCAGCGCGCCGGCACGGCAAATCACCAAATCGGCATCACGGTAGGCAGATACCATATCGGTAATAAATTCGACGCACTCGGCCTGCACACCCAACGCATCGTAATCCGCCTGCAGGTTGCCCAATTTATTGCGGCCGGACTGATGATACATTTGCGGACGGGCCGCCTCAGGCAATAATGCCAAAGCTTGCGGAACGGTTTTGTTCAACACATCCGCACCCAAACTGCCGCCCACCACCAAAACTTTCAGACGGCCCTGACGGTTTTCAAAGCGTTCTTCAGGAACAGGCAATGCCGCAATATCGGCACGAACAGGGTTACCCACCAATCCGCCTTCATGTTGAAAGGCTTTCGGGAAAGCATACAAAACACGTTTTGCCCAACGCGACAGTTGGCGGTTGGATAAACCGGCTACGGCGTTTTGCTCATGAATCACAATCGGCACACCGGAAATTTTTGCCGCCAAGCCACCGGGGAAAGTAACAAAACCGCCAAAACCAATCACACACTCGACACGGTGTTTCTTAATAATCTGTTGCGCCGCACGGACGGTTTTATACAGCGTAAACGGCAACATCAGCTTGCGCTTGATGCCGTTGCCGCGGATTCCTTTAATGGCCAGCGTTTCCAAGCGTATGCCGTATTGCGGCACGATACGCTCTTCCATCGAATCCTGACTGCCCAGCCAAATCACATGATGGCCGCGCTTTTGCAGCGACTCGGCAACCGCCAATGCAGGGAAAATATGACCGCCCGTACCGCCGGCCATCAGCATAAAAGTTTTACCGCTCATGGTTTTACTCCACCGAATAACCGCGCATTTTTTGGCGGTTTTCATAATCAATGCGCAATAACAAAGTAACGCACACCAGCATGATAAAGACAGCCGAACCGCCGTAAGACATAAACGGCAAAGTCAGGCCTTTAGTAGGCAGGATACCGATGTTTACACCGATATTGAAGAAACTTTGAATACCAATCCAAATACCGATTCCGTTGGCAATGTACGCGCTGAACATCAAGCCCGAATCACGCGCCTGCTTGCCGATGGAAAACGCACGCCACACCAGCCAGCCGTAGCAGAACACCAAAACCAGCATCCCAACAAAGCCAAATTCTTCACCGATGACGGCAAAAATAAAATCCGTATGCGCTTCGGGCAGATAGAAACGTTTTTCCAAACTCGCACCCAAGCCCTCGCCAAACCAGCCGCCACGCGCAATCGCCATCAAAGAATGCGTCAGCTGATAGCCTTTACCCAAAGGATCGCTCCAAGGATCCAAAAACGCCGCCACACGCGCCATACGGTAAGGCGCGGCCAAAATCAGCAAGCCCATACCGCTCACAACGGTCGCCACCAATACGGCAAAATACTTCCACGGAAAGCCTGCCAAAAACAGCATACCCATGGTAATCCCGACAATCACGACAAACGAGCCAAAGTCCGGCTGACCCATAATCAAAACCAAACCGACCGCCACCAACATAATCGGCAGAATCAAGGTCTTAAACTTGCGGAAACGTTCCTTTACCCTTACCCGAGCTTCACTTTTAAAAGGGCTGCACACCAAATCGCCAATACCGGTAAACAAAGACGACCAACCCAAAGAATCCAAATCGCGCAACATTTCTTCACGGCGCGTAAACAGGCTGGACAAATACAAGACCGTCGCCAATTTGAAAAATTCGGTCGGTTGCAGGTTGAGCGGCCCGATATGAATCCAGCGCGTCGCGCCGTTAATCTCGCGGCCGACAAACAAAACCAGCAGCAACAGCAAACCCGAAACAGCAAAATAAAACGGAATAATCCGCCGCCAGAAGCTCATCTTCAGCAAAAAAAGCGGCAAGCATATGGCCACCGTAAACAGGATAAACATTGCCTGCTTAGACACAAAAGAAAACTGGCTGCCCCCTTCCGATGCCGCATACGCAATAGAAGCCGAATAAATCATAATCAGGCTGAAGACCGTCATTAAGACGACCATCCACAAGAGAGAAACATCAAACTTCCGACCATCGCGCGCAATCGGCCGGTCAAGCATTTTGGAAAGACTAATCATGAAAACATCCGTAACGGCTTGAATAAAATATTCAGACGGCCTGCAAATGGGCAAGAGGCCGTCTGAAAAAATGAATTAACGTTATTTTAAAGGTTTATTTCCGAACCAACAATTCAGATTCTTTAAAGATGTCGGATTCCGACGTTCTTTGCGCCCTCTCCTACCCTTTGATACCGGCAAAAGGCCGTCTGAAAACACTTTTATATTTTCAGACGGCCTTGTATAAATCTTTTCTTCAGGAAAATAGGCTACTTTTTATCTAATGCAAACCCTAAGCCAACTGCGGTATTTCCGCCCACGGCTGTATCTGTTCCAACTGCGCGGCGAGGCTAAGCAGCGTGTCTTCGCGCCCGTGTGCGGCGGCGAACTGGGTACCGACGGGCAGCCTGTGATGCCGGTAAAGCGGTACGCTCATGGCGGGGTTGCCGCTCATGTTCAGCGGCGACGTATAACCGACGTATTGCAGCGCGGCGGCGGCTTCTTTTTCTAAAAACGGGTTGTTTTTCAACAGGAAACCCAAGCGCAGCGTACCAAACAGCAGGCGCATGGCTTTTTGTGCGGCGGGCGGCGGCATCATCTCGCCGATTTTCGGCGTGGTGCGCGGGCAGACGGGCGTCATCAACACGTCGTAGCGCGTAAAAAATGCTTTGGCGGCACGTTCCTGCGCCAGCATCACGTCGCGTGCCCAAGCCATTTCGCCCGCGCTGATTTGCCGCCCCTGCACAATCATTGCCCACGTTGTCGGCTCAAGCAGGCGGTGCGGCAGTTTTTGCCCGGTTTCGTATTGATATTGGTAGAACAGTTTTGCCGTTTCGCCCATGACGATGATGCGGGCGGCTCGGTTTAATTGTTCGGGCGGCGCAAAATCGGGCGTGGCTTCTTCCAATTCGTGTCCCGCGTCTTGCATCAGTTTCAAACTATGGGCGAACGCGGCTTCCGTGCCTTCATCGTTGCCGCCGCCAAACCATGCCTGTTTCCAAAAAGCGATTTTCAGACGACCTGTTTCTAGTTTCAGGCTGTCTGCAAAACCGTTTTCGGGCGGCGGCGGGCAGGCATACAGGGCGCGGGCTTGGGTTTGGGCGGCGATGTCCAGCAAAACCGCGCTGTCGCGTACACTGCGGGTCAACACATGGTCGCATACCAAGCCTTGCCATGCCTCCGATGCGTTCGGCGCGTAACTGCTGCGGCCGCGCGTGGGTTTCAGCCCGAACACACCGCAGTTATGCGCGGGTAAGCGGATGGAGCCGCCGCCGTCGTTGCCGTGCGCTGCGGGTACGACGCCCGAAGCCACTGCCGCCGCCGCGCCTCCGCTGCTGCCGCCCGCGGTGTAATCCAAATGCCACGGATTGCGCGTGATGCCGTAAATTTCGGTTTCGGTAACGGGATACGCGCCCCATTCGGGCGTAGTGGTTTTGCCGAACACGCGCAGCCCCGCATCGAGATAGGCCTGGGTCAAATCGCTGTTTTGCTTGGCAATGTAATGCTGCATCATGCGCGACCCCGACCATGTCGGCGCACCTTCCCAATCCGCCAGCAGGTCTTTGAGCAAAAACGGTACGCCCGACAGCGGCGTATCGGCATTTTCAGACGACCCCTGCCACGCCGCCGCGCGTTCGCGCAAATCGTGCGCCAACAGATTGAGCTTGGGATTGACTTCGTCCAAGCGGTTTAAAGCAGCCTGCAACACTTCATCGGCGGACACTTCTTTTTTGCGGATCAGCTCTGCCAAACCGACGGCATCGTAACGGATGTAGTCTTGAAAATTCATGGGTTTTCCTTTCGGATTGATAAACACACGTTTTTTCGGTCAGGCATGGCTGCCCGCCGCCTCGCCGTTTGCCCGCATAGGCAATTTTTAAGAAACAGTAACACCGGATAAGGCAAAGAACAAGTTTGCCGCTGCTGCAAAAAGGTCGTCTGAAACTGCCTTGACGTTTTCAGACGACCTTTGAAGCAATGTCGCACATGGTTTACGGCAGAATCTCAATTTCCGCATTGTGTTTTACGCTGCGGTAGAGTTCGTCGACTTCTTCGTCCGTGACTGCGATGCAGCCATTGGTCCAGTCTTTTTGCAGGTGTTTTTTACCGATAAAACCCCAGCCATTTTTCATGCCGTGGATTTTAATCAGCCCGCCCGGGCTTTTACCTTGTGCCGCCGCGTAGGCTTTGTCGGCTTCGTTAGGGTAGGAAACGCCGAGGTTTTTATGGTAGCCGCTGTTGGGATTACGTTCATTGATGCGGTATTTTCCTTCGGGCGTTTTGCCGTCGCCTTCAAACTGTTTATGCCCGACCGGTTGCTTGCCCAACGAAATGGGATAGGTTTTCAGCAGCCTGCCTTGCGAGTACGCCGACATAGTGCGTTTGCTTTTATGCAC
The DNA here is from genome assembly GCF_051958615.1 of Neisseria sp. P0009.S008. Lineage (NCBI taxonomy): Bacteria > Pseudomonadati > Pseudomonadota > Betaproteobacteria > Neisseriales > Neisseriaceae > Neisseria > Neisseria sp. P0009.S008. The sequence goes on along the minus strand of NZ_JBQCVG010000003.1, from coordinate 90,965 downwards.
AACCAATCTGTCGATAACTGCATCTTCAGGCAACGGCGTTTCGCTTGGCGTGGTAACGGTTGTCGTGGAACGAATCGGCGCAGCAAACCAGAACACCGAAGCGGCGACAGCCAAAAGTACGACTGCCGCCAAGCTGATTTTCAACCCAACCTTCATCTTTCAGACGGCCTTACAAAGCTTTGAAAGCTTCGGTAAACACTTCCGAACGGTGCGCATAGCCTTTAAACATATCAAAGCTCGCACAAGCCGGGCTGAGCAGCACAATATCGCCCACTTCGGCTTGGGCGTATGCCGTCTGAACCGCTTCTTCCAAAGTGGCGCAGTCGGTCATATTTAGATCGCAGCCGTCCAAATCTCGGCGGATTTGCGGCGCATCGACACCGATCAGGAACACGCCTTTTGCCTTGCCGGCAAGCGCGTCGCGCAGGGGCGTGAAGTCCTGCCCTTTGCCCATGCCGCCCAAAATGACGAAGAGCGGATTTTGCAAACCGGCAATCGCGGCGGCGGTCGCGCCGACGTTCGTGCCTTTGCTGTCGTCGATAAACACCACGCCGTTTTTCTCGCCGATTTTTTCCACGCGGTGCGGCAGGCCTTGGAAGGTTTTGACGTGTTCGAGCAATGCTTCGCGCGGCAAACCGACAGCTTCGCACAAGGCGACGGCAGCCATGACGTTGGCGGCGTTGTGCAGACCTTGCAGCGGGATGTCTTGCGTGGCAATCAAATCTTCGTTGCCTTGTTTCAGGCGGCCTGTCTCGCGCTCCAACCAAAAATCGGCTTTATGTTCCAACGAAAACCATTTCACCTCGCGCCCGGCGCGTTTCATGGCGTGGCAGAACACATCGTCCGCATTCAAAACCTGCACGCCATCGCCACGGAAAATCTTATCCTTGGTATGCGCGTAATCGAGCAAGTCGTCGTAGCGGTCGAGATGGTCTTCGGAAATGTTCAGCACCGTCGCCGCAGTCGGGCGCAGGCTTTCAGTGTTTTCCAGTTGGAAGCTGGAAAGCTCCAACACCCACACGTCCGCCTTTTTGCCTTCGCGCTGCAATTCAGCCTCCAAAACCGGTGTGCCGATATTGCCCGCGATGACGGTATCCAGCCCGCACTTAATGCAAAGATAGCCGACCAGGCTCGTTACCGTGGTTTTGCCGTTGCTGCCGGTAATCGCAATCACCTTGTCGCCGCGGCGGTTCACAATGTCCGCCAACAATTCGATGTCGCCCAACACGCGCCCGCCGTTTTGCTTGAACGCCTCGATATCCGGCTGACGCTCGCTGATGCCTGGACTGAGTGCCAAAATATCGAAACCGTTGTCCAACGCATCTTTCAGACGACCTGTGTAAAACACCAGCCCGTCAAACATCTTACCGATTTGCGACACACGCTCAGCTTTCAGCTCCGCATCATACGCAGCCACCTCCGCACCGTTTTTGCGCAGATAGGCAATCATGGAAATACCCGTACCACCAAGCCCGGCAACGAGGATTTTTTTATTTTGAAAAGTCATTTTGGTTTTGTCCTAAGTTTTTTCAGACGATGTTTTATTTCTTTCTCGGTTTTGCCTGACGATAGCCGTTACCGACATTTTTACCTGTATTGATACAAATGCGCCCTTCACATATGTAGGCATCCGACTCAGCAAATGCTTTGGCAGTTTCAATGGCATGTTCATAACTCTCCAATTCCGCACGCCTATCAGCCAAATCAACAACCGTATATCGCACCACCACAAACAATATAATGACAGCAATAGCTAATACTACGCCTATGCCGATATACCAGCTTTTGATAATTTTATTGAGTTTTCCCACTTCACGATTTAATTCATCAACTGCCTTCTTATACCCTTCACTTGCTAAGCCCAACGACTGCTCAGTTTCTTGACGGATAGTTTTCCCTGCATTGTCAACTATATTACCAACCTGTCGTCTGAATCGGTCAGACTCCTCCGACAAAGCACGCTGTTGCTCATTAATTCGGCCATCAATTTTTCGCCCCTGTTCGATAACGTCCGCCCGCAACATTACCAACACCTTTATAGCCTCATCAAATTTCTTATCGTCCATTTAAACCTTCCCCAATATACGGATTTAAAGCGTTCTGACCATTGCACGGCTTGAATGTACCAACTCCTGTTGCCGCTCCAATTCCTGCTGTTCTTTATATTCAGCCAACAGATTTTCTCCCTGCCTCAGCATACGCTGACCTTCTTCCGACTGCGCCAGACTTTTACCTAACATATCTAACTGACTGCTGTCCGCAGACAAAACTGCAGCGTATAAATCACTACCGTTCAAATTATTCCAGTCAGGCAAATTATAGTTGAAAGAGGACTCATCTTGAATTTGTTTGATAGGCTCTCCATTTATATCAGTAACCGTCTCACTTTCCACTGGCAAACCACGCTCATCTTGACGCAAATAATCAGTATTTACCGTCTTGATAGTTTCATTTTTTTCGTCGTAAGTTTTGACTGTTTTACCTATAAGGTTGCCATCTTGGTCGTAATGATTGGTTTGAGAATTGATGGGATTAGGTACAGAAACAAACATTGACTCACCGATATAATCAGGTCTTATTGGCTCATTATGAAATTTACTGACTATTTCGTTGGACATCGTTACAGCCAAATATTCAGGAGCGTTATAAAATTTATGTTTCTCGTCACCTGATGCAAAAGGCTTATTATAACTGTCCATTTCAACATCAGATTTTGCCAAATTAGGATCAGTTGCATGAACCAACTCATGAAACAAAACATTAGCAGCAGATTGGACTCCTAATGAAACTTTTTTCCCATTAATTTCAGAAAAAATCTCTGCCGATTGATTAGGGTTCCAAAAGATAATCCCATCAGTATTATTGGGTCTTAGTGGATAAAAAGTGTTATCTCCCTCTTTAAAGATTACGATATGAACACCCATATCAGAAGCCTTTTGAATCAGTGAATTAGCTTTTTCATTTTGCTGCAAATATTGCAAAGCCAAGTCTAATTTTTTGACATCATCCAAATCCGCAGGCATTAAAGCATTGACTTTTGTTTTATCAAACTCTTTCGACTTATTACTGTAAGCGTTATTTTCTATTAAAACTCTCCCAAAAGTTTCCTTATTTTGCACACTGGCAACAAAACCTTTTTTATTAAAATCCACACTGCTTGTCATAAATAGCTCCAACCTAAATTAATTATTTTAGGATATTTTGATTTGGATCGATCATATTAAATAACTCTTTTAATCCTTTTGAATCCAATAAAATCAAAAATCTCTCATCATTCTTAATAATTTTACTGAATAAAAAAGCTTCTCCCACTGCTGCCTCTCGAGTAAGTATTTGGACAGAATGGGTGTTATACTTAATTTCAATCAATATCAAATATACTGAATCAAATTGATCATAGGGATTTAATGTACTTTTAATTCTATTAAAATCAGAGAAAAAATGAGAATAGTCTTTTGGTTCTAAACGGTAATGGACAGATTTTGTACCAAATAAGTCTTTATAACCCAAACCTTCCCCTACTCTTTGTTTAATTTGCTCAGCAGTAGAAATGGGTGAAAATGATTCAACAAATCCATAAAGAGCATATACGTCGATAGATTTAACACCCTCACTAGGAATTTGTATCACCTCATCTAATTTTTTTGCATTCTTAGCAAAATAAGTATTCATATTCATATTATGCAACTCCTGTTTTTTCGAAATGTTCACATCTTTTACCAAAGTTTCTGTTTGGCAAGCTGATAATGTTATACAAAAACTAATTCCAAGTAGAAATCTCAACATAACTATCCTTTCTTATATCTTTTCCACAATTTTAAAAATATACGTAACTGGAACTTTAGAAATTTCCTCTCTATTCAATTCAGCATTTTACCTACTAATCTTAGACCACGATAACTACACATTCGTTTTCACAGCCTTTGATAAAAAACGACTTTGCCGTTTTAGGACTGGTAAGGAAAGAATGGTTATATACCTGCTGTCTAAATAAACCATGACCATAGCTCGGATTCTTGAATCTGAAATTTTAATATTCCCACGACAAGAGAAATAGAAACAGCGGCAATATCGGATGTTTTATCACAAGTACCCTATTTACATCGAAACATGGTTTTCAGACGACCTCAAACGTTGTCTGAAAAGCAAATTCTATCCCTATTACCGCAAGACGGCTATTTCATTCCCCCCTCGGAATCCGCTCCCCACTGACGTACCAGTTCGCAAAACGCCTGGGCGTATCCTGCGTCGTGTTTTTGTTTGGCACGGATAAAGTTTTGGATGCGGGCGTAGTCGTGCAGGAAGGCGCGGCGGCGGACAAGGCGGTAGGCGTTTTCTTCGAGGAGTCCGTGCAACAGGGCTTCTGCGGCGGTGTTGCGCGCTTCGACGAGGGTTGTGAGGCTGTGACTGCCTTGCAGGTAGCCGTGCAGCAGGTTTTGTGCAGCGGGATTTTGGGAAACGGTATAGCTTTCTATGCCGCCGTCGGCGCGACTGCGGATGCTGAGGTTACCTGAAAGTCCGTGTTTTTTGAAATATGCGGCAATGTCAGCATAATCGGCCAAATCGGTATCGGACTGCATTGCCGCCTGCCCGAGCCACTGTCGTGCGTTGTACAGGTGCGGGTCGGCGTTTTCGGTTTCGATAAAGCGCAGGGTGAAGTTGTCGAAAGTCTGACGGGCGGAATGTTTGGTGTTGCGGTAGCCGGTTATGGCGACGATGGCGGCGATGGTGATGGAAATGACGGCGGTCAAATCGGCAAGGGCTAGAGTTTCGGTAATCTGCATGGCAGTGTCCTGGGATATATAGGTTGGAATAAGGAAGCCGTTTTTCAGACGGCCTTATGCTTCAAAATAACCGTCCACGCCGTATTGCTTTAAGACGTTTTTCAGTTCGGGGATGCGGATGGTGGGATCGACCGCCATCGGCGGCATGGGCGGTTCGATACCGTCTTCGTTTTGGTTACGGCACCAATCTGCCATGGCAAAAATTTGGATTAAAACAGGTTCGGCAAGTGCTTTGTCGATGTCCAGTTCGCTCATGGCTTGGGCAAAGCAGGCGATCCATTCGTTGCGGACTTGTACGTTGACGGCAAAAGGCATATGGCGGGCGCGCAGTTGGGGATGGCCGTATTTTTCGACAAAGAGTTGCGGGCCGCCGAGCCAGCCGCTGAAAAATTCGTAGAGCTTTTCGCGTATCAGGGTCATGTCTTCGCCGTGCATTTGCCGCAAGGCTTGGTATTGCGGCTCAAGTTCCATTAGGTCGTAGAAACGGTCGGTCAGGGTGCGGATGCCGGTTGCGCCGCCAAAAGATTGGTACATGTTTGGGGACTTTCTGTGTGGATTATTGCGGGATTTATTTTGAGATGTAGGATTCAGGCAAGCATGCTTACCTTACATAATGGCCGTCTGAAACTTTCAGACGGCCTTTGGAGATTTAGCGGATTTTGAGGGTACTCAAACCAATCAGCACCAAGACGATGGTAATAATCCAGAAACGGACAACGACTTGGGTTTCTTTCCAGCCTTTTTGTTCGTAATGGTGATGAATCGGCGCCATCAGGAAAATGCGTTTTTTGGTGCGTTTGTACCAACCGACTTGCAACATAACGGAAATGGCTTCAACAACAAACAGGCCGCCCATGATGACGAGGACAAACTCTTGGCGGATGATGACGGCAACAGTACCGAGTGCCGCGCCAAGCGCGAGCGCGCCTACGTCGCCCATAAAGACTTGTGCCGGATAGGCGTTAAACCACAAAAAGCCGAGACAGGCGCCGCACATGGCGGTACAGAAAATCACCACTTCGTTTGCGCCGGCAACGTAAGGTAATTGCAGGTATTGGGCAAATTGGGAGTGGCCGCTGGCATAAGCAAAGATGGCAAGGCCGGCGGCGACAAGTACAACGGGGAATGCGGCCAAACCGTCCAAACCGTCGGTCAGGTTAACGGCATTGGATGTGCCGACGATGGTCAGGTAGGACAATACCAAGAAGCCGACTACGCCAAGCGGCAAGGCAACTTGTTTGAAGAAGGGAACAATCAGGATATTGTTGGCAGAGTTTGTAGCAAGGTAGAACAATGCCAAACCGGCGATGATGGCAACGCTGGACTGCCACACCATTTTAAATTTGGCAGACACGCCGTTAGGGTCTTTATAAACCACTTTGCGCCAGTCGTCGTAAAAACCGAGTGCGCCGGTAGCGAGCAAGACTCCTAAGAGAATCCAGATATAAGGATTTGCCCAGTTGCCCCACAAGATTGTGGACACGGTAATGGCGGTCAAAATCAGCGAGCCGCCCATGGTTGGCGTACCGTTTTTGATCAGGTGGGTTTGAGGGCCGTCAGTACGGACGGCTTGACCGACTTTAAGCGCAGTCAGCTTGCGGATGGTCCACGGACCCAACAATAATGAAAATACCAGCGCAGTCAGCGCAGCCATCACGGCACGGAATGTGGTGTATTGAAAAATATTCAGACCGGTTAACCAGTTACTGAAATGTGCGAGCCATAAAAACATGGGGCTTCCTTTTTTGTTTTTGTTGTTACAGCGGGCTTATTGCCCAATTAAAAATAAATCGGTATGCCGTCTGAAATTGCAGACGGCCTTGTTGAGTAAGATTATTTTTCTACCACGCAAATCGGATAGTTTCCAGGATTCTTTCCGCCGCCCAAGTCCAAACAGGTATCCTCATAAATAAATGCCTGTACTTTCATTCCGGCATAAAACGCGGCAATCAGCAAACCAGCCAATAGTAAAATCTTTTTCATATTTCAGACAACCTTTTACGCGGTTGTTGCTGCCAACGCTTCAACCACTTCTTCCATCTTCATAAAGCGCGAGCCTTTGACCAATACAGTAGCGCGTTCAGGCAAATCATGGCTCAACACTTGAATCAGCGGATCTTTGTCTGCAAACCACAAACCTTCCGCGCCAAACGTTTCCGCCGCTTCAACGCTGTTGTCGCCGACAAAATACGCGGCCTCGATGCCTTTATCCCGTGCATACGCGCCAACTTCGGCGTGCATGGCAGCGGCTTCATCCTCACCCAATTCGCCCATATCGCCCATCACAAAAATACGCGGCGCAGGCATAGCGGCAAGCACATCAATGGCGGCTTTCATGCTGTCGGGGTTGGCATTATAAGTATCGTCAATCAAAGTTGCATCTTTAATGCCTTGCTTGATATTCAGACGGCCTTTGATATTACTGAAATTTTTCAGGCCGTCTGAAACTTCGACAAGGCTCAAACCTGCCGCCAAAGCCAGAGCCGCCGCCGCTACGGCATTATGCACATTGTGACGGCCGGGGACTGGCAATACCACGGCAACACGTTCATTACCACGCACCAAATCAAATTCGCAGGACAACGGTTTCAACTCAATATTTTCTGCATGGATATCGCCACTGGCAACGCCGAAAGTCTGAGCGTTCAATTGTGCAGTAGAAGCTTCAAATGTAGCGATATTGGCATCTTCGCACGGAATCAGCGCAATGCCGTCTGAAAGCAAACCTTCGTAGATTTCACTTTTGGCTTTGGCAATATCGGCGACACCATCAAAACCGCAACCGACATGCGCGCGCAAAGCGTTATTGACCAAAGCAACATTCGGACTAGCAATTCGGGTCAGCAAAGATAATTCGCCAAAATGGTTCATACCCATTTCAATGACGGCATAGCGGTGTTTTTCGTTCAGTTTCAACAAAGTCAGCGGCAGACCAATATGATTGTTGAAATTGCCGGCAGTCGCTAACACAGCTTCATCACCGAATCGATGACGCAATACGCCGGCCAACATTTCTTTAACCGTCGTTTTACCGGATGAGCCGGTAATACCAAAGACAAACGGATTCACATTTTCACGCCACGCCTTCGCCAGTTTTTGCAAAGCCGCAAGCGTATCGTCAACTTTCAGCGCGCCTTTCAAAGCCGCACAATCTTCGCGCGAAACCACAACTGCCGTTGCCCCCGCTGCCAACACATCTTCAACAAAGTCATGCGCGTCAAAGCGCTCACCGGCAAGCGCGAAAAATACGTCGCCGTCCTGAATATCGCGGCTGTCTGTAACAATACGCGAAACGGGTTGATTTTCAGACGGCATCGGAAGCTTGAGGGTTTGGCAGATGAAGTTTAGGTCTAGTGGTTTCATGGTTTCTTTCGTTTGTTTTTTTCAAACAGACATTTTGTTGCAAAGGCATTTTACACTTTGGCAGAAGGCAGCAACTCTTCGACGAGCACCTTTAAAGCGCGCCTTCCTTCTCGATTTCTGGTACTGGGATGAGGTGCTCGGTAACATATTATTTCCTTATCACCTTCAAAAGAAAATTTTTCCAGTTTTCCCTTATTCAAGCCGTTTATGCCTTGACCCGAGCCGGACAAATCAGGAAAGCACTCCCTCCGCGCCGCTACGCCGCCGTCTCCGCTCACGAAAAGAATAATCTGTGGCTTTAAAATTTCAATTTGGGCACGTAACAATTTACAGGAAAGTGTTTTTATATCTTCGAACCAATCCGAATGTTTAGGATGTTTAGTTTTATAGTCCACCGCAAAAATATTAGCCCACAAGATGCCCTCATTCCCACTTCGCTTGGCAACCTTGCGGACGAAATTGAAAAATGTTGCTCCTTTTGTGTTTCTTTTTAAATCCCCAGTCAAATTCCGCCAAATAAAATCTTTGCTTAACGACATCAGTTGCCTTACATTTTCGGCATGATATTCATCAAATTTCTTGCTATCGTACCAACTTCGTGTTTCTCGACCGACAATCAGAATTTTATGTTCTGCGCTTTCATAATGCTCAGGGACAAAGCCCAAATGGATATTGGATAATTTATTGTCTTTATTGCTAATTGCACGCAACAAGTTCTGATGTTCCGGTTTGTTTAAAATCTCTACATACTTATTCAGCAATAATTTTTGTAAATCACTCACTTGACGTATTCCTGTACTATTGAAACCGATTTTCCCACACTCAACTACCGATTTTTCCATACTCTTGATAATCGGAAAAACACAAGATGATGGTTTTACCGTTTTTACGATAAGGGTGGCAGAGGCTGTAATGACCGTCTTCCGCTTCATAGCGCATTTCCTGGGTTTGTCTGGCAAATACTTTTTGCAGGTATTCGCGCTCCTTCAAATCCGGGGAATAGACATAGTCCGTTTTCTTGACTGCTACTTTCTCACCATTTCGATTCACGACAAAATTATCGCTACCTTCTGCATTCTGATTGGTGGCAGGCACGACTTCGTCACTCAGGGTAAGACGGGAGGAGTCGGCTGAAAAAGCCAGATAAACCGGTTTGTTGTCGATCTTATCCGGCACGATAATCACGGCAGACTTAAAAGACGAATTATCTTTAGCCATCAAATCCAGGATTTCCGACGTTTTTCTGATATACGCCAAGTCAAAACGGTAATCAGCCAACGCATCTATTTGAGCAGGATTGTCTTTGACGATACGCTCCGACGATTGGATTAAGATGTCGCGTTTTTGTTGAATTGTCAGGTAATTGCCACCGAACAACAATGCTGCCAACAAAGGAAATACTGCCAACAACAAAGATAAGGTTTTCCGGCCACCTTTGCTTTCTTCCTCTTGTCCTCGCTCGGCGATACGGGTCAAATTCAGCATGATGTTCAGTATCAAGGCACCCGCCATCACGGCAAGAATCCCAAAAATACTCATCAGGAAAATTTCCGTAATGTATTCGCGGAATACCTTGAGTCCGAAAACTTGAATCAATATCAGCGCGAACACCCAGTACACCAGCAGCACGACTGCCACCATACCGACGATATTCGTTGCCTTAACCAATTTCTTTGCGTTCATACTCTCAAATCTTGTTCAGACGGCCTATCTGCTCTGATTAATCAGCGGATACGGATTCACCGCGCCGCTCGGCAGATACACGCCGTAATGCAGGTGGGCCGGTGTGGTTCTAGCGTTGCCGGTTTTACCGACATAGCCGATGACCTGCCCTTCTTTTACTCGTTCATACAGACGGATACGGGCAAATTTATTGAGGTGGGCATAGTAATGCCACGCACCCGGCCCTTGAATACCGATAACTTTACCGCCCAATCGGTTGCGCCCAATTTTGGTCACGATACCGGGCGTGGTACTGCGTATCGGCGTATTTTTCTTAGCAAAAATATCCACACCTTCATGCCTGCGCCCCTGACTGCGGGCTGCACCCCAAGTGTCGTCAAAACGCTTGCCTTTAACAGGATTGGGCAGGCTTTGCTCGGCCGGAGGCTGTTGCGCCCTCAACTGCTCGATTTCGGCAGTAGGACGCGGAAGTTGTTTGGTGGTACAGCCTGCGAATAAAACTACAGCTGCACTGATTAATAAGGTTTTTGTCGGCATTTTCAGCATCAAATCGGTCTCCTTGTTGTTCAGACGGCCTTGTTAAAAAATCCTCTGAAACAAACAACTGTGATGGGTTTAATGGCTGACGTGCCGTAATGCGTGTATCGTATTGCTTTTATTGTATAGGTTTAAATCTTTTTCAGACGGCCTTAAGGTTTCGGGCCGTCTAAATATTTGCGTTATGGCTTAACTGCGCTCTGCCAATGCTTTTTCTGCAATTTCAAAATCGGAGAAATGGTGCTTCACGCCTTGTACATCCTGATAGTTTTCATGCCCTTTACCGGCAATCAGAATGATGTCGTTTGCGGCAGCGCGTTCGACTGCATAACGGATGGCGGCGGCGCGATCGGCTTCGACACATTCGGGCGCGGGAACGGCGGGCAGGATGTCGTTGATGATGTCTTGCGGATTTTCCAAACGCGGGTTGTCGCTGGTTACGACAACTTTATCCGCGCCCTGTACGGCTGCCGCACCCATCAGCGGGCGTTTTCCGCGGTCGCGGTTGCCGCCGCAGCCGAATACGCACCACAAAGCCGCGCCCTGCGGTTTGATTTCCTGCAAGGTGGAGAGTGCTTTTTCCAGTGCATCGGGCGTGTGGGCGTAATCGACGACAACCAAGGGCTTGCCGCTGTTCATGATGCAGTCCATGCGACCTGAGGCGGGACGGATTTTTGCCAGCACATCCAATACTTTATCAAGCGAATAACCGTTGGCACAAAGCAAGGCGATGCAAGCGGCGAGGTTTTGCGCGTTGAACCGTCCGAGCAGGCGGGTACGGCATTTTCCTTCGCCCCATGGTGTTTGGAATACGGCTTCCATGCCGTCTGAAGAAGCGGTGAAATCGGTAATGCGGATATCGGCTTGCTCGCTGAATCCGTAGCCGTAAACGGCTAAATCGGGACAGTCTTTTTTCAGACGGCCTACCAGTTCTGCGCCGTATTCATCATCGACATTGATGATGGCATGTTGCAGACCATGCCAGTAGAACAGGCGCGACTTGATGGCACCATAGGCTTCCATGGTGCCGTGGTAATCGAGGTGGTCGCGGGTGAGATTAGTGAAGATTGCGCTGCGGAACGGCACGCCGTTGACGCGCGATTGGTCAAGGCCGTGGCTGGAAACTTCCATCGCGGCAGCTGTTGCGCCTTGCTGGCGGAAGCGGTAGAGCAGGGTTTGGACATCGACAGGGGCAGGCGTGGTATGCGTGGTCTCTTCCAATGCGCCCCAAAAGCCGTTGCCGACTGTACCGATAATGGTGGTTTTTTCGCCCAACAAATCGGCGGCTTGCGCCAGCCATTGTGTGATAGAGGTTTTGCCGTTGGTGCCGGTTACGCCCCAAACTTTAAGGCCGTCTGAAACATTGCCGTAAACTTGCGCCGCCAACATACCAGCGCGATGTTTCAGATCTTTAATGCCTTGATTGGAAACCTTCCATTCGGGATTCCATGTGAATTTGCCGTCATCATCCCAAAAAACAAAGGTTGCACCGTTGGCGATGGCGGCAGGAATATAGCTGCGGCCGTCTGTATATTCGCCCTGACAGGCAACGAAAATGTCACCCTGTTTAATTTGTCGGCTGTCTGAATGCAACAAACGCCCTGCTGCGTTTTCACACAGCAGAGGCGGAAAGTTGGTTTCAGCCAAGGGGGTTAACTTGCTGAACATAAACAATATCTCTTTGATTGTTTGGATTATGACGGTACTTTGACAGTAGCGGTATTACTTAAAGGCTTGGTCGGGGAAACGCCCAAGATGTTCAAGCTTCCGCTCATGACTTCTTTGAATACGGGACCGGCAACCACGCCGCCGTAATAGCCGTTGGCAGTCGGTTCGTCGATGGTAACGGCCACAATCACGCGTGGATTTTTAGCCGGAGCAAAGCCGATAAACGTACCGACGTGTTTGTTGTCCACATAGCGGCCATTGACCAATTTACGCGCCGTACCGGTTTTCGCACCTACGTCAAAACCATCTACCGCACCGGCAGTACCGGTACCGCCGGCTTCAGTAACGGAAACCATCAACTCGCGCACTTTTTTCGCAGTAGAGGCTTTGATGACGCGCTTACCTTTAGGGGCAACCGCTTGTTTTTCAAAACTTACCGGCAACAATTCGCCGTCATGGGTCAAGACAGTATAGGCTCGCGCCAATTGCAATAAGCTTAATTGCAGACCATAACCGAAAGACATGGTTGCCTGTTCGATTTTTTGCCATCTGCGCCAGCTTCTCAACAAACCTGCAGTCTCGCCAGGAAAGCCTGAATGCATACGCACGCCCACACCTAAATCGTGATAGAAATCGTACATTTCTTTAGGCGTAAACATGGCAGAAAGTTTACTGGTACCGACGTTGGAAGATTTTTGCATAATGCCGCGTACATCCAAAGTAGGATAAACGTGGGTATCTTGTACGGTAGCCGGACCGATTTTGTAAGGCAGGGTGTTGAACGTATCGGTTGCATCCACTTTGCCTGAATCCAATGCTTTGGCAATGGTAAACGGCTTCATGGCAGAACCAGGTTCAATCATATCGGTTACGGCGCGGTTGCGGCGCTGTTCGCTATTGGCCTGACCCGGTTGATTCGGATCGTAAGCCGGGCTGTTGACCAAAGCCAAAATCTCGCCGGTTTGCGCATCCAATACCACAACCGCACCCGCTTTGGCTTTGTGATAAGCCACAGCCTTGTTCAACTCGTCATAAGCCAGCGTTTGAATACGCTGATCCAAAGACAAAATCATGTCTTGGCCGTTTTTAGGCACGCTGTTGCGTGGAGAGTCGAGACTGTCAACGATATTGCCTTTATTATCGCGCAATACGACTTTCGCACCATCCTCACCGCGCAGGCTGTCTTCACGGGAAAGCTCCAAGCCCTCCTGACCTTTGCCGTCGATATTGGTAAAACCGATAACGTGCGCAAACAGATTGCCCATCGGGTAATGGCGTTTCAATTCTTTTTGGAATGCGATGCCTTTAATGCCCAATGCTTTTATTTCTTCTGCTTTCTCGTAGCTGAGTTGACGTTTCAGGTAGATAAAGCCTTTGTCTTTTTTAGACAATTTATTTTTCAAAACTTCAACAGGCACATCAGAAATGGCCGACAGTTTTTCTAATTGTTCTGCAGTCGGCATTTCTTCCATACCGGAAGGCATGGCATACAATGATTCGGTAGGCGCACTCAAAGCCAATGTGGCGCCATTGCGGTCGGTAATCATACCGCGTGATGCCGGCAGCGGAAGCGTACGCACAAAACGTTGGTCGCCCTGATTTTTCAAAAACTCATGCTGACTGGTTTGCAGATAAACCCCGCGTACCAACAGACCGGTAAATGCCAGCGCAACAGCGCCCAGCACCAAACCGATTCGCCCGTTACTTGTCAGCGGCTTTTTCGTTTTTGTTGTTCCAGACAGCATTTGAGGTTTATATTCGTTCTTAATTAACATGTTGAACTTCTCATGACTTAGCTGCTCAGTGAGCCATCAAATCCCGTAAATCTTGCACTAATGCAAGGCTCTATATTCTTATTTTTTGCGTTCCAGCATAGCCGTATTATGCGCACCCGGTGGAAGCAGATGTTGCTTTTCGGCCGCCACTTTAATCAGTTTGTGGTTTGCCAATCTTGCTTGCTCCAATTTCAAGCGCGCGTAATCCTGTTCCAACTGAATTTCCCGTTTTTGTGCCTTATCCAACTCGATAAAATGCAAACGGGACTGGTTTTGCTTAAATACTACGGCAAAGGCTGAGACCGTCACCAAAACCAGCAATAAAATATTCAACTTACCCATCTCAAACTTTCAGACGGCCTGTCAACAGGACTATCTCTTACGACAGCGTTCAGACGCCATCCCCTACTCAATAACCAAAAATTCGCCACTGCTTCGTTCCGCCACACGCAAAACTGCACTGCGCGCACGCGGATTGGCTTCAGTCTCGGTCGAACCCGGTTTGATTGCTTTGCCTACAGCCTTCAAAGGCGGCTGAGGTAAATCCGCTTCCTTAACCACCGCCCAACGGGGCAATGGCGCATGTTGCGAATATTTTTTAATAAACTGCTTCACAATTCTGTCTTCCAGCGAATGGAACGCAATGACAGCCAAGCGTCCACCCTCTTTCAGACGGCCTGCAACCTGCGGCAAAACTGCCTCTACCTCTTCGAGCTCGCGGTTAATAAAGATGCGAACTGCCTGGAAGGTGCGCGTTGCAGGGTCTTGTCCGCGCTCACGAGTACGGACGTTTTGCGCCACAAGCTGCGCCAGCTTGCGGGTTGTATCGATGGGACTCTCCTCGCGTTGCGCAACAATGGCGCGCGCAATCTGGCGACTAAACCGCTCTTCACCATAATTCTTAATTACCTCGTGTAAATCCTGTTCGGATGCAGTTGCAATCCATTCTGCCGCAGACATCCCGCGAGTCGGATCCATCCGCATATCCAACGGCGCATCAAAGCGGAAACTGAATCCGCGGCTGCCATCGTCAATTTGCGGCGACGAAATCCCCAAATCAAAAAGCGCACCGTCAATCTTATCGATGCCTAATTCATCCAAGGCCGTCTGAAATGTTTCAAAACCATTGTGTACGACACTGACGCGCTTATCTTGCTTTGCCAATTCATTAGCTACCGCAATCGCCTCAGGGTCTTTATCAAAAACAACCAAACAGCCCTGCTCACTCAAACGCGACAAAATCAGCCGGGAATGCCCTCCCCTACCGAACGTACCATCCACATAAATCCCGTCCTTACGGATTGCCAACGCATCCACCGCTTCATGCAACAAGACAGTAACATGCTGATAATTTTCAACTTTACTCACAATTGCAAATCCGTTTGACTCAATTGGAAAGCCAACTCATCAGGATCAATATCCAAAGCCTGATTCATTTCCTCTTCCCAATGTTCGCGACCCCACAACTCCATACGGTTTGCACGGCCAACCAAAGTAACTTCTTTTTCAAAATCCACGCGTTTGCGCAGATTGGCCGGAATCAAAACGCGTCCGGCGCTGTCCCATTCCAAAATCTCCGCATTGTGCAGCAGTAAATTCTGATACCGTTGCAAAGACTCATTGCCGGCCACTTTCAACTTCAAAATCTGCTCGGCTTTTTCTTCCCAAACGGGCTCGGGGTACATCAATAATTTTTTTCGAGAATCCAGAGTAACCACAATTGCAGGCGTATAACGGCGCAGCAAAATATCGCGGAATTTGGCAGGAATCGCCAACCGCCCTTTACCGTCCATACTCAATTCATGAGCACCGCCAAACACATCACACCCCAAATTCGATTAAAATAAAACTAGAGTGGGATTAAAAATCCCACCTCCCTAAAATATTTCGTTTTCACTTCCACGGAACACTTTTTAGGGAAAAGTAGCCACTTTCACCCACTATGCCCCACTAACCGACACTATAAGAAATTTTGGCAATCAGGTCAAATCAACCCTTTATCTGAAATGAAACACTAAACACTTAAAATTCAATAGGTTACATATACAAAAATGCATGACAAATTAATATGCCAGTTATTTCATATAGCATAAAATACTATATTTAGTATTATTTACTTTTTTAAAATACTACATATAGTGCTTTTACACCCAATTACCACCCCTCTCACAAGGGGCTATAATATACAAACAAATTCAAATTTTTTACATTATCTAACAGTCATGAAGCCACAACTTCCCCTCCCTTCTACTGATGCACAAGCCTCTTCAGCACACCTGACGAAGCTCATAAAAAACGAAATTGAACAACATCAAAACTGGATATCCTTCTCCCGTTTTATGGAGCTTGCCCTTTACACACCTCAATACGGTTATTACAGCGGAGGCAGCCATAAAATCGGCACAGACGGCGACTTCATTACTGGCCCTACCCTCACCCCCCTATTCGGACAAACCCTTGCCAAACAACTTGCCGAATTACTGCCGCAAACAGCAGGCAATATCTACGAATTTGGTGCAGGTACAGGTCATCTCGCTGCCACACTCTTGCAAAACCTTTCAGACGGCCTGAATCATTACTACATTATTGAGCTATCGGCAGAGCTTGCAGAGAGACAACGCCAACATATTATTGAGCACACATCTCCCGAAGCAGCAGCAAAAGTCATCCACCTTACCGCATTACCAGAACACTTTGACGGCATCATCATCGGCAACGAAGTATTGGATGCCATGCCGGTGGAACGCTTGATTTATCAAGAGGAAAGGTTTCAACAAATCGGCGTCAGTTTAGAGAATGACGGGCTAATCGAAGCCATCAGACCATTGGCACAAGCCGAACTTACGCAAACAGCCGCCTTATACTTCCCTCCCCTTCCCTCATACACAAGCGAGCTGCATCCTGCACAATATGCCTTTATCCAAACCCTGGCCGCCAAATTGCAGCGCGGCGGCATGATATTTATCGATTACGGCTTCGATGCCGCTCAGTATTACCATCCGCAACGCAAGGAAGGCACATTCATCGGCCACTATCGCCACCACACTATCCACGACCCATTTTTCAATATCGGCCTGACCGATTTGACTGCGCACGTCAATTTCACCGATATTGCACGCGCCAGCACGGAATCAGGTTTAGACTTAATCGGCTACCTGCCCCAATCTTATTTCCTGCTCAATCTCGGCATCACCGATCTGCTAGCACAAATCGGCAGCCCGGATTCGGTTGAATATATCCAAGCCGCCTCCGCAGTACAAAAACTGATACATCAGCACGAAATGGGCGAACTTTTTAAAGTCATCGCTTTTGGCAAAGACATTGATATCGATTGGACAGGCTTCAGCCACGGAGATATTTGCCATAAGCTATAACCTAACAATCTACTTTTTATTTTTTAAAAACAATAAGAAATAAAAAAAATCAAAATTAGCGCTTGCCAAATATTCAAAAAAAACTATAATAGCGACTTCACGAAACGGCGAATTAGCTCAGTCGGTTAGAGCAGAGGAATCATAATCCTTGTGTCCGGGGTTCGAATCCCTGATTCGCCACCAAATTTCGGGGGTATAGCTCAGTTGGTAGAGCGCTTGCATGGCATGCAAGAGGTCAGCGGTTCGATCCCGCTTACCTCCACCACTAAACAAAAAAGCTCTTGTTAAATACAAGGGCTTTTTTGTTTGGCTTAATTAATAACTGATTGCTCATTAATTTTGCCATTTCAATAACTAATCAATAAAGGCCGTCTGAAACATTTCAGACGGCCTTTTATCTTTTAATTACTTCACAAGCTTCAATACTTTTTTCGGTTTGTCTTCCGCAGATTCAGCTTTTTTATCTTCGGCCTCCGCAGCTTCAACAGAAGCAGGCTGATATGGCTCTACCTCAAAACCCATACCCTCTCCACTTTCACGGCCAAATATACTGACAATATGACCGACCGGAATCCAAATCTCGTGCGCTACGCCGGAAAAGCGGGCAGAGAAATTGACCCATTCGTTGTCGATATTCAAGTTATGACTGGCGGTAGGTCCAATATTTAAAACAATTTCATTGTCGCGCACATACTGCATCGGCACACGGGTATGTTCATTTACCCAAGCCACGATGTGCGGTGTTTGGTTATTATCCAAACACCATTCATACAAAGCACGCAACAAATACGGTTTGGTTGAAGTTGCCATAGATCTGTCCTTTAGCGGCGCATGGCTTTTTCAGCCGGCGTCAATGCCTCAATGAAGGCTTCGCGTTGGAAAATACGCTCGGCGTACTTCAGCAAAGGCGCAGCAGATTTACCCAGTTTGATGTCGTAATAGTCCAAACGCCACAACAGCGGAGACAAGGCAACATCAATCATAGAAAAGTCGTCGCCCAAGATGTATTTGTTTTTAGTAAAAGATGGTGCCAACAGTGTCAAACCATTGCCAATGGCTTCACGCGCTTTAGCTTGTTCTTTATTGGTAGATTCAGGGTTTTCCAACACTTGCACCAAGCTGAACAATTCTTTATCCATACGGTACAGTACCAAACGGCCGCGACCGCGCATAACAGGATCGCCCGGCATCAACTGAGGATGAGGGAAACGCTCGTCAATGTATTCGTTGATAATGTTTGATTCGTGCAAAATCAAATCACGCTCAACCAGAACCGGTACTTGGTTATACGGATTCATCAAAGCCAAGTCTTCAGGTTTATTGAACACGTCCACATCTTTGATTTCAAAATCCATGCCTTTTTCGTACAGCACAAAACGGCAGCGCTGGCTGAATGGACAAGTAATACCTGAATACAATGTCATCATAATCTTTTACTCCTGATAAATCTTTTCAGACGGCCTTAAGCCTTATAAAAATTCAGAAAGAATTATACATAATTTCAAACACTTAATCCAGAAATTTCACATATCATGTTGTTTATATTAAGTAATTTTAAAATTTACATTATTTTCGCATAAACCAATTTCACAAACAAAAAAGGCAAACCTGAAACAGGTTTGCCTTTTTGATTCAAAAGAATTAGTGAACGTCTTTCCAGAATTCTTTTTTCAGGAAGTAAGCCAATGGCAGCATTACCGCAAACAGGAATGCCAGAACCATGTAGCCGATGCGGTGGCGTTGCAACTGAGCAGGCTCACCCATGTACACCAAGTAGTTCACCAAGTCGCGTACATAAGTATCGTACTCTTTTTGGATTACTTTACCGTTAGGCAGGCGACGGCTGTGCAGACCGGTAGATTCCCAATACAACTTAGGAGTCAGGTTACCATGCTCGTCTTTAATCATAACGGGCTGACCTTTGGCATCCAACTCAACGGCTTGAACACCTTGTTGCTCCCACAATGGGTGAGGCATACTCGCACCGGCCAAAACAGTATTGTTCCAACCGGTCGGACGAGTTGGGTCTTTATAGAAGCCGCGCATATAGGCATACAGGTAGTCTGCACCCTTAGAACGGGCAATCAGGGTCAAATCCGGCGGAGGCGCACCCAACCATTTGGAGGCATCTTTCGGATCCATTGCCGCTACCATGACATCACCAACGTTGTCTGTTGTGAACATCAGGTTTTTCTTGATTTCATCTTCAGTCAAACCGATGTCTTTTAGACGGTTGAAGCGCATACCGCTTGCAGAGTGGCAAGACAAACAGTAGTTTGTAAAGATTTGCGCACCGTGCTGCAGGCTGACTTGGTCACGCAGGTCGATATCGACTTTTTCGTAGTGTCCGCCGCCGCTGGCAACGGCTGCACTCATAGGCACTGCCAGCAATAAGGCAGCAAACCAGTTTTTCAGAGTTTGTTTCATTTTCGCTGCCCTCATCAGATATTGGTTGCAAACAAGTAAGCACCGACAACGGTAATACCGACGTAAACAAAGAACATAATTTTTTGTTTAGTAGTGCTCATGGTTACGCGTTCAGGAACTGGTTTGTTGGTATCCAGTTTGGTATAGAACGGCATACCCAGGAAGAATGCAAAGTAGACGAAAGACAGGATACGTGCAACCAAAGTACGAGTATCAGTCGCTACCATTGCACCCAAAATACCCAAACCGATGAAGGCAATGATGAACAGAACCAACGCGGTTTTGAAGATTGGGCCGCGATAGCGGACAGATTTAACCTCGCCTTTATCCAACCAAGGCAACAAGGCGATCAGTACAACTGCTGCACCCATACCGATTACACCCCATACCTGAGTACCGGCAAAGGAAGGAATCGCACGCAGAATTGCGTAGAACGGAGTGAAGTACCATACCGGAGCAATGTGCGGAGGTGTTTTCAGCGCATTAGCTGCATCGAAGTTTGGTGCTTCCAAGAAGTAGCCGCCACCTTCAGGTGCAAAGAACAACACAGAACAGAAGACAATCAGGAATACAACGACGCCCAAGATGTCTTTAACGGTGTAGTAAGGATGGAATGGGATACCATCGCGCGGAATACCGTTTTCGTCTTTGTTTTTCTTGATTTCAACGCCATCAGGGTTGTTAGAACCCACTTCGTGCAAGGCGATGATGTGAGCCACAACCAAGCCGAGCAATACCAGAGGTACTGCGATAACGTGCAGGGCGAAGAAGCGGTTCAAAGTAACGTCGGAAACGTTGAAGTCACCGCGGATCCAAGTGGACAAATCAGGACCGATAACAGGGATGGCGGAGAACAGGTTAATAATTACCTGCGCACCCCAGAAGGACATTTGACCCCAAGGCAACAGGTAACCCATAAAGGCTTCTGCCATCAATGCCAAGAAAATCAGGGAACCGAAAATCCACACCAATTCACGAGGTTTTTTGTACGAACCGTAAATCAGACCACGGAACATGTGCAGATAAACGACGATGAAGAAGAAAGATGCGCCGGTGGAGTGCATGTAGCGGATAATCCAGCCGCCGGACACGTCGCGCATGATGTACTCTACTGCGGTAAAGGCAGCAGGCAGATGGTAGGCGTTAAGGTTGCCGTCCGGTTTGTAGTTCATGGTCAGGAAAATACCGCTGACGATTTGAATTACAAGGACGAGCAGGGCCAAAGAGCCGAAGTAATACCAGAAGTTGAAGTTCTTCGGCGCATAGTATTGAGCCAAATGCTCATTCCACATTTTAGACAGAGGGAAGCGATCGTCCATCCAGCCTAACAATGCTTTTGCTTTGCTATTGGTTTGGTTTGCCATAATTATCGTTCCTTATTTTTAGTCTTCGCCCACCAAAACAGTCGTATCGCTCAGATATTTGTAAGGCGGTACAACCAAGTTGGTCGGTGCAGGAACACCTTTGTATACTCGGCCTGCAATGTCGAATTTCGAACCGTGGCAAGGGCAGAAGAAGCCGCCTTTCCAGTCTGCGCCCAAGTCGGCGGGAGCAATATCGGGACGGTAAGTTGGGGAGCAACCCAAGTGGGTACAGATACCGATAGCGACGAGGAGGTTCGGCTTGATCGAACGGTACTCGTTTTTAGCGTATTCCGGTTGCTGATCCACTTCGGAATTAGGGTCTGTAACTGCACCATCCAAACTTTTCAAGTCTTTGAGCTGTTGATCTGTGCGGTTGACTAGCCAAATCGGTTTACCCTGCCATTCGGCAGTCAGCATTTGGCCTGCTTCGATTTTGCTGACATCTACTTCGACAGCAGCACCGGCAGCCTTAGCTTTCTCCGATGGGAAGAAGCTGGCCACGAAAGGCGTAGCTACGCCCAGAGCCGCCACACCGCCTGCACCGCAAGTAGCCAGTGTCAGAAAACGGCGGCGACCGTTGTTGATTTCTTGATTATCCATTATTCAGTCGTCCTAAAATTTTGGGAATACCGAGCCATTAAACAGCGTAATTCTACCTAGTTTGTTGTAATACTCAAAGCATTATTTAAAATAAGGTAAAGTTTTATGATATTGCTCAATACTCAGGCAGGGTTGTTTTCATCAAAGTGAACCACTTCGATACCGAATTTTTCTGCCACGGCATCGCCTAAGGCGCGTACGCCGTAACGTTCTGTCGCGTGGTGGCCGGCGCTGATAAATGCCACACCTGTTTCATTGGCAAGATGATATTGCGCTTCAGAAATTTCACCGGTCAGATACGCATCGACACCTTCGTCTACGGCCGTCTGAAAAAATCCCTGCGCACCGCCGCTGCACCAGGCAATACGTTTGATTTCGCGGTCAAGATCACCGATAACGGTCGGCTTGCGGCCGAATAACGCCTCAATGCGTTCAGACAACTGCGCCAATGTTTGCGTGGTTTTCAGACGGCCTGTATTCAACAGGTTTTGCTCGCCGAATTGTTTTTCGAGCACCCAATCGAGTTTCTCGGCTAACTGTGCGTTATTGCCTAGTTGCGGGTGCACGTCCAGCGGCAGATGGTAGCCCGCCATATTGATTTGGTGTTGCAGCAAGGTTTCAATGCGTGCTTTTTTCCAACCGGTAATCGTGACAGGCTCGCTTTTCCAAAACATGCCGTGGTGAACCAAAAGCATATCTACCCCCTGCTCTACGGCAAAATCGATTGCAGCTTTGCTGGCGGTAACCGAAGTGGCGATTTTGGCAATTTCTTCTTTGCCTTCGACCTGCAAACCATTGGGCGCATAGTCCTTAAACAGCCCTACCTGCAATGTCTCATCGCACCAAGCCAGAATTTCGCGGCGTAAAGCCATATTCCGCTCCTTATATCTATCTTCAAAAACAGCTTCGCATTCTAACCGCAAAATCTGTTTATGCCTCAAATTCTTACATTCCGATTTCAGCAATCATTCCCAACATTAATCATTTGCACATCATCATGAATTATTTTAATATACCCCACCTTACCCACAGGCCGTCTGAAAACACATGGACTCTATTATCGAATTGCGTCATCTCAAAACCTTGCTGGCTTTAGAAGAAACCGGCAGCGTTTCCCTTGCCGCCAAACGGGTTTTCCTGACCCAATCCGCCCTGTCGCACCAAATCCGCGCCTTAGAAAATTATTACGAAACGCCGTTGTTTGAACGTAAATCCACACCTTTGCGCTTCACTCCGGCCGGTATGCGCCTGCTGCAACTGGCGCGCGAGCTGTTGCCGCAGGTTGCCGCCGCCGAACGTGATTTGGTGCGGATTATCGAAGGCGAAGCGGGCGAACTCAGGCTTGCCGTCGAATGCCACACCTGCTTTGACTGGCTGATGCCTGCCATGGGTGAGTTCCGCCCGTTATGGCCGCAAGTTGAATTGGACATCGTTTCCGGTTTCCAAGCCGATCCGGTCGGACTGTTGCTGCAACACCGCGCCGACCTTGCCATCGTTTCCGAAGCCGAGCCGCTCAACGGCATCAGCTACCGCCCTCTGTTTGCCTATGAAATGGTCGGCATCTGCGCGGAAGACCACCCGCTTGCCGACAAAGACGTTTGGGAAGCGGAAGACTTTATCGACGAAACCCTGATTACTTATCCCGTCCCCGACGAAATGCTGGATTTGCCCAAAAAAGTGCTGCTGCCCAAAGACATTAATCCACCACGCCGCCATAGCGAGCTGACCATTGCTATTATTCAACTGGTTGCCAGCAAACGCGGCATCGCTGCCCTGCCCTATTGGACAGTCATGCCGTATCTGGAAAAAGGCTACGTCGTCCACCGAAAAATCACTTCAGACGGCCTGCAAAGCAAACTTTATGCAGCCATTCGTACGGAAGATGCCAACAAAGGCTATCTGGACAACTTCTGCCAAATCACACATGACCGCTGTTTTGCCGACTTGCCGGGTTTGAGCGAATTGGAAATGTAAACTTGAAACAATCAAAAGGCCGTCTGAACAATTTCAGACGGCCTTTTTTAATACATACAAAAATTTCACTGCTTCTATTCGGACTCATCCGAACCCAAACACGCCGACAAATCGATTTCAGACGGCCATGTTTTATCAGGCGCAACCCGAATATCGAAATGCTCGCCATAATAGTCGAAAACCAAACGCCAAGCGTGCAGAAACAGATGTTCCGCCTCATCGCCGCCATACAGCGTATCGCCCAAAATCGGACTGCCTATGCTTTTCATGGCCACGCGCAGCTGATGGGTTTTGCCGGTAAACGGTTGCAACACAAACAGGCGCAAACCGGGCTTCAGGCTTTGGCTGCTGAAACGGGTAACGGCAAAATTATCCTCGTCACGCGTCAGCTTCCATGTACCGCGCCGCGAACGCGCCATACCGCCTTTCACCCAGCCCTGCTTTTTTGCAGGCTTGTGCGTACCGAGTGCCAAATAAGTTTTACGTATGGTTTTCTCGGTAAACTGCGCCGACAAAGCCGCCGCGCTGTCGCGGTTTAACGCAAACAGCAACAAGCCGCTGGTGGCTTTGTCCAAACGGTGAACCAGCCACACGCGTTCAACGCCGAGCTGCTGCGCCAGCGAAGCGGTCAGGCAAACATCCCCTTCCGATTCGCTGTGTACCGATACGCCGCAAGGCTTATTGATGATCACAAAGTCTTTGTGTTCAAAAACAATATCCCACATTTCAGACGGCCTTCAACACGATACCGTCGCCAAGCAGGGTCAAAATACCCAATAAGCAGAACAAGATACACGCGGCAATGCGCACTGCTTTGGCCGGAATTTTGCTCATCAGCATTTCGCCCAAATACACGGCAGGCACAGAAGCAATCATCAAACCGGCAATACTGCCGACCACGACCAGCAGGATAGATTGGTATTTGGCTGCCAAAAGAATCGTCGCAATTTGCGTTTTATCGCCGATTTCAGCCAAGAAAAACAGGACGACCGTTGCTGTAAATGCGCCGTATTTCAACCACTTACTATCAGGGTCTTCGTCTTTGTCCGGCAACAGCAGCCATAATCCGACCGCAATAAAGCTGCCGCCGACCACCCATTTCATGACTTCTGGCGAAATAGCAGATGCCAGCCAGACACCGAGTGCGGCTGAAACAAGATGGTTCAACAGGGTTGCAACAAAGATACCGGCAACAATCGAGTTTTTGTGGGCAAAACGTGCTGCCAAAAAGAGCGCCAGTAATTGCGTCTTATCGCCGATTTCGGCAATAGCAACGCCCAGCGTTGAGGAGAAAAAAGCTTCCATGATTTAAGATACTCAACCGAAAAGCGGGCAAACAAAAAGCGCTGTGCATACCGCCCGCAAGGGTATGGACAACGCTTACGTCTTGCCTGTCTTCCGATAAAGCAGAGAAGATACCGCTGCCACGGCCGCACAAGCCGATTATGTTGACAACGGTTTCGGCATTGCGCCGAATGGCTACTCCCGTAAGAGTGAAGCGCGAATTGTAAGGCAAACCATGGCTTGAAGCAACAAAAAGAAAAACAAAAGGCCGTCTGAAACCTCATTCAAGCAGGTTTCAGACGGCCTTTTTCACAGCGATTAATTATCGGAGAACAAATCGCCTACTTTTTCGCCTACTTTTTCCCAAAACGATTTTTTGCGCGGGGTTTGGCTGAGATTGAGACCAGAGGAGATTTTTTCAAATTCTTCCAACAACTCTTTCTGACGATCGGTCAGGTTAACTGGTGTTTCAACCAAAATGTGGCAGTACAAATCGCCGGTCGAGCTGGAGCGCAGAGACTTGATGCCTTTGCCTTTCACGCGCATACGGCGGCCGGTTTGTGTTTCTTTCGGAATGTGCAGTTTGACTTTGCCGTCCAAAGTCGGCACTTCGACTTCGCCACCCAATGCGGCAATGGCAAAGCTGATCGGCAGTTCGCAATGCAGGTCCAAGCCGTTGCGCTCGAAGATTTTGTGCTGTCTCACACGGACATTTACATACAAATCGCCTGCCGGTGCGCCGTGTTGACCCGGTTCTCCCTCACCGCTCAAGCGGATGCGCTGACTGTCGTCGATGCCTGCCGGAATGTTGACTTCAACCGTTTTGCTGGTTTTGGTGCGGCCTTCGCCACGGCATTTGACGCAAGGATCTTTGATTTCTTTGCCTGTACCGTGACAAGTCGGACAAGTCTGCTGCATTTGGAAAATAGCTTGGCGGACGTGTACCGTACCAGAGCCGTGACAGGTCGAACAAGTCGATGCGGTTGTGCCCGGTTTGGCACCTGAGCCGTGGCAGACATCACACTCTTCGTAAGTCGGAATGTTGATGCGTTTTTTCACGCCTTTGGCGGCTTCTTCAAGCGAAATCTCTATGCCGACCTGCAAGTCCGCACCGCTGTAATCCGGCTGACGGCCGCCTGCGCTGCCGCCACCGCCGAACATTTGGCTGAAAATATCGGAAAAATCGAAGCCTTGCGCGCCGCCGAAACCGCCAAAGCCACCGAATCCGCCCGCACCTGCGCCCTGTTCAAACGCGGCATGGCCGTATTGGTCGTACATGGTACGTTTTTCCTTGTCAGACAAGGTGTCGTAAGCTTTTTGGACTTCTTTAAATTTTTCTTCCGCCTCTTTGTTGTCAGGATTGCGGTCGGGATGGTATTTCATTGCCAGCTTGCGGTAGGCTTTTTTGATTTCATCGTCGCTAGCGCTGCGGGCAACACCAAGGGTTTCGTAATAATCTTGGGTACTCATAATTTTGATAGTGTTTTGAATAAGTTTGAACTGGGTCGGATATGTGGGCGAAAGGCAAAAAACTCAAGTCGATATTTTTAAGGCCGTCTGAAAATTTTGTTTCAGACGACCTCCCTTACCTTGTCAAAGCATGATAATGGCCTTAAAGTGAAAGAGTATTTTACCCTATGCCGCTGTTTTATATTAGAAAGGTTTTCCTCCATGATGCAAAAAATTGCTTCCTTTTTATTCCTGATGCTGATGGCGACCGCTGTCCAAGCCGTGCCCTCCGACAGCGAACGCATTGCGGCACTGGAGCGTCAGGTAGCCAAACTGACTGCCCAAGTAAACCGCCTACTGAGCGAACGTTTGGATGAGCGTTCCGCACGCAGAAACAACGAAGTTCATGTGTGCACGTTGTCGGCATTTACCGATACCTTCCATGCTGAAAACGTCAACCGCGGCCACGCCCGCTTGGATGTGATTCAGCAATGCCGCCGCCAGCACGCGGAAATGTTCTGCAAAGAAGAAGCCGTCCGCTGCCAGACTTACCGTTAACCTTTCATACTCAGGCCGTCTGAAACCCTGTTTTCAGACGGCCTTTTGATTGTTTACGTTCTTCCACTTCAAAACAAACGGGAAACAACAATGCCAAAGCGGTTTGACATGATGTTACGACACAAGCAATCCGCTCCTGAATCCGCTATAATCTACGTTTGATTTTATTTTCCAACGCCTTTTGTACAAAGCGAAACATCATGCAAGAACATTACCAACCCGCCGCCATCGAGCCTGCGGCGCAGAAAAAATGGGACGACGCCCGTATTTTCAACGTCTCCGAAGACGCTTCCAAACCCAAATACTACTGTCTCTCCATGTTCCCCTACCCCAGCGGCAAGCTGCACATGGGGCATGTACGCAACTACACTATCGGCGACGTATTGAGCCGCTTCAAACTCTTAAACGGCTTAAACGTCATGCAGCCTATGGGTTGGGACGCGTTCGGTATGCCTGCGGAAAATGCGGCGATGAAAAACAACGTCGCCCCCGCCGCATGGACTTACGACAACATCGAATACATGAAAACCCAGCTCAAAAGCCTGGGTTTTGCGATTGACTGGAAACGCGAAGTCGCTACCTGCAAACCCGAATACTACCGCTGGGAACAATGGCTGTTTACCAAGCTGTTTGAAAAAGGCATCGTCTATCGCAAAAACGGTACGGTGAACTGGGACCCTGTCGACCAAACCGTCCTTGCCAACGAGCAAGTTATCGACGGACGCGGCTGGCGTTCCGGCGCGTTGATCGAAAAACGCGAAATCCCGATGTATTACTTCAAAATCACCGATTACGCCGAAGAGCTGCTCAACGATTTGGACAAGCTGGAACACTGGCCGGAACAAGTCAAAACCATGCAGCGCAACTGGATCGGCAAATCTCGCGGTATGACCGTGCGCTTTGCTGTTTCAGACGACAGCAAACAAGGCTTGGAAGGCGATTACGCGAACTTCCTGCAAGTTTATACCACCCGCCCCGACACGCTGATGGGCGCGACTTATGTTGCCGTTGCCGCCGAGCATCCGCTGGCAACCGCCGCAGCCGCCGACAAACCCGAATTGCAGGTATTTATCGCCGAATGCAAAGCCGGTTCGGTTGCCGAAGCCGATATGGCGACGATGGAGAAAAAAGGCGTGCCGACCGGCCGCTACGTCGTCAACCCGCTCAACGGCGACAAGCTGGAAGTGTGGATTGCCAACTATGTATTGTGGGGCTACGGCGACGGCGCGGTGATGGCGGTTCCGGCGCACGACGAACGCGATTTCGAGTTCGCCACCAAATACAATCTGCCGAAAAAACAAGTCATTGCCGTCGGCGACAACGCATTCGACGCAAACCAATGGCAAGAATGGTATGCCGACAAAGAAAACGGCGTATTGGTCAACAGCGGCGACTTGGACGGCATGAATTTTCAGACGGCCTTTGACGCCATCGCCGCCAAACTGCAAAGCCAAGACGCGGGCGAACCGAAAACCCAATACCGCCTGCGCGACTGGGGTATTTCGCGTCAACGTTACTGGGGCTGCCCGATTCCCATCGTCCATTGCGAACAATGCGGCGACGTCCCCGTCCCAGCCGACCAACTGCCCGTCGTTTTACCCGAAAACGTCGTACCCGACGGCATGGGTTCGCCGCTGGCAAAAATGCCCGAATTTTACGAAACCACCTGCCCATGCTGCGGCGGCGCGGCGAAACGCGAAACCGACACCATGGACACCTTCATGGAATCAAGCTGGTACTTCTTCCGCTACATGTCGCCCAAGTTCGCAGAAGGCATGGTATCGACTGAAGCCGCGAAATACTGGGGTGCGGTCGACCAATATATCGGCGGTATCGAACACGCCATTTTGCACCTTTTATACGCGCGCTTCTTCACCAAACTGATGCGCGACGAAGGTTTGGTCAGCGTGGACGAACCGTTTGAACGCCTGCTCACACAAGGCATGGTCGTCTGCGAAACCTACTACCGCGAAAACGCCAACGGCAGCAAAGACTGGATCAACCCTGCCGATGTCGAGCTGACTTTCGACGACAAAGGCCGCCCCGTTTCCGCCGTCCTCAAAGCCGACGGACAGCCCGTCGTCATCAGCGGCACGGAAAAAATGTCCAAGTCCAAAAACAACGGCGTCGATCCGCAAGAACTGATTAACGCCTACGGCGCGGACACCGCCCGCCTGTTCATGATGTTCGCCGCACCGCCCGAACAGTCCCTCGAATGGAGCGACAGCGGCGTCGAAGGCGCACACCGCTTCCTGCGTCGTCTGTGGCGTACCGTTTACGAATACCTGAAGCAAGGCGAAGCAGTCAAAGCGTTCGCAGGCAACCAAGACGGCTTGTCTAAAGAACTCAAAGACCTGCGCTACAAACTGCACGCCACCACCGCCAAAGTCAGCGACGACTACGGCCGCCGCCAGCAGTTCAACACCGCCATCGCCGCCGTGATGGAACTGCTCAACCAATACGACAAAACCGACACCGGCAGCGAACAAGGCCGCGCCGTCGCCCAAGAAGTATTGGAAACCGCCGTACGCCTGCTGTGGCCCATCGTGCCGCACATTTGCGAAACCCTGTGGAGCGAATTGAACGGCGTGAAACTGTGGGAAGCAGGCTGGCCGACAGTCGATGATGCCGCTTTGGTCAAATCCGAAATCGAAGTAATGGTTCAAGTCAATGGCAAACTGCGCGGCAAAATCACCGTCGCCGCCGACGCATCCAAAGCCGACCTCGAAGCCGCCGCACTCGCCAACGAAGGTGCAGTGAAATTCATGGAAGGCAAGCCTGCCAAGAAAATCATCGTTGTTCCCGGACGTTTGGTAAATATCGTCGTCTAAACCGCTTTTAAGGTTTAGCCATACGGATAAAGGCCGTCTGAAAACTTGGTTTTCAGACGGCCTTTTATTTTGGCTTTCAAGCCCAACCGTTATTTCATTTAAACGTAAGGTTTTCAATTAGATCAAAATCATAAAGATATTTTTTGGACCATCGTATTCAAATGAAAACCTTAGCTTTGATAAAAACAAGGTTTAGACGAATAAAGAAAGGCCGTCTGAAACCCTATATTCAGGTTTCAGACGGCCTTTTTAACTACCCGATTTTATTCGCCGTAATAGGCTTTGGTCAGGATTTCTTCCATATCGGCGACCAATGCCAGACGTGGGTTGGCGGGGGTGCATTGGTCTTCGAAGGACAGCAGTGCCAATTCTTTGCGGCCGTCGATGAAGGTTTTTTCGTCAATGCCTTGTTCTTTGAGCGACATTTTGATGCCGACGTTGACCGCCAGTTCATGACAGGCGCGGGCGAAGGATTCTACGCCTTCGGCAGGGGTGGCGCACGGTAGGCCTAAGGTACGGGCGATTTCCTGATATTTCAGGTCGGCTTTGTAGTAGTTGTACTTCGGCCAGGTGGCGGTTTTCTGCGGGCGCGTGCCGTTGTAGCGGATGACGTGCGGCAGCAGGATGGCGTTGGCGCGGCCGTGCGGAACGTGGTATTTGCCGCCGATTTTGTGCGCCATCGAGTGGTTGATGCCGAGGAATGCGTTGGAGAACGCCATGCCTGCGATGGTGGAGGCGTTGTGCATGTGTTCGCGCGCTTCGGGGTCGGACGCGCCGTGTTTGTAGGAGCGTTCGAGGTATTGGAACACGAGCTTGATGGCTTGCAGGGCGAGGCCGTCGGTAAAGTCGTTGGCGAGCACGGAAACGTATGCTTCTACGGCGTGGGTCAATACGTCCAGACCGGTGTCGGCGGTTACGCCGGCGGGAACGGTCATGGTAAACGCGGGATCGACGATGGCGATGGTCGGGGTCAGCGAGTAGTCGGCGATGGGGTATTTTTTGTCGCCGTCACTGATGACGGTAAACGGCGTGACTTCGGAGCCTGTGCCCGATGTGGTGGGGATGCCGATGAATTTGGCTTTGCGGCCCAATTCGGGGAAGCGAAAGGCGCGTTTGCGGATGTCCATGAATTTTTGGACGAGGTCTTCAAAATCGACTTGGGGCTGTTCGTAGAAGAGCCACATGGCTTTTGCCGCGTCCATCGGCGAGCCACCGCCCAGCGCGATGATGGTATCGGGTTGGAAGCTGCGCATCAAATCCGTGCCTTTATAGACGGTTTGGACGCTGGGATCGGCTTCGACATCGGTGAAAAGCTGGATGGTTACTTTGTTTTTGCGTTGGTGGAGCTGATGGGTCACTTTATCGACGAAGCCCAAATCGACCATCGAACGGTCGGTCACAATCATGACTTTTTCGCAGTCTTTCATGTCTTGCAGGTATTGGATGGAATCGCGCTCGAAATAGATTTTGGCGGGTACTTTGAACCATTGCATGTTGTTTCTCCGACGGCCTACTTTTTTGATGTTTAACAGGTTGACTGCGCTGACGTTGCCGCCGACGGAGTTTTTGCCGTAAGAGCCGCAGCCCAAGGTCAGGGACGGCAGGAAGGCGTTGTAAACATCGCCGATGCCGCCGAAAGTGGAAGGCGAGTTCCAAATCACGCGCAGGGCTTTGACACGGGTGCCGAAGGTTTTTGCCAATTCTTGATCAGCGGTATGGATGGCGGCGGAGTGTCCCAAGCCGTCAAAGGCGACCATTTGTTCGGCAAACTGCAAGCCTTGTTCGGTGGAATCGGCTTTGAGCATTGCCAGTACGGGCGAGAGTTTTTCGCGGGTCAGCGGCTCGTTGGGGCCGACTTCGCGGCATTCGGCGATGATGATGTTGGTTTTTTCGGGAACTTTAAACCCAGCCTGTTCGGCAATCCACGCCGCCGGTTTGCCCACCACGGCAGCATTGAGTTTCGCGCCGCCGCAGTTGGCGCAGTTTGCCGTAACGCCGAAGATGAAGTCTTCGAGCATGGCTTTTTCTTTTTTGTTGGCAAAGTACACGCCGTAGGATTTGAACTCTTCGACCAGCTCTTTATAAATCTCTTTGTCGGCGATGACGGCTTGTTCGCTGGCGCAAATCATGCCGTTGTCGAACGCTTTGGACATCACGATGTCGTGTGCCGCCTGCTGGATGTTTGCCGTTTTTTTCAACATAGGCAGGCACGTTGCCCGCACCGACGCCGAGCGCGGGTTTGCCGCAGGAATAAGCGGCTTCCACCATCGCATTGCCGCTGGTCGCCAAAATCGTCGCCACGCCCGGATGCTTCATCAGCGCGGAAGTGCCTTCCATAGACGGTTTTTCAATCCACTGGATGCAGTTTTCCGGCGCGCCGGCGGCAATCGCGGCATCACGCACGATTTGGGCGGCGTGGGCGGAACACTACTGGGCGGAAGGGTGGAACGAGAAAATAATCGGATTGCGGGTTTTCAGCGCAATCAGGGATTTGAAAATGGTGGTGGAAGTCGGATTGGTGGTCGGCACGATACCGCAGACGACCTCGACCGGATCGGCGATTTCGGTAATGCCGGTTACATCGTCTTCGCTGATGACGCCCACGGTTTTCAAATCGCGCAGGCAGCGCACGACGTTTTCGCAGGCAAACAGGTTTTTGGTCGCTTTATCTTCAAATACACCGCGTCCCGTTTCTTCTACCGCGTGCATGGCGAGCACACCATGTTTGTCCAGCGCGGCAATAGAGGCTTTGGCCACAATAAAATCAATCTGTTCCTGATCCAACTTAAGAAACTCATCCAACGCGCGCAAACCCTTTTCAACCAAACTGTTGACCTCGGCTACGGCGGGGCTGACGACGTTGTCGGCTGATGCGTTCATGGTGTATCTCCTTAATAAAAGGTGGCAATAAGGTCAATAAATTTTCACTACGATAACTATAAGTAATTAAGTTACGTTTTGCTTTGACTTACATCACAAACCATGATTGAACTTTTCAGACGGCCTCTTTATCATTTATTCATTTTAATTTATTGAAGTATAATAATTTTACCCTAAAGCAACCAAAGACGGCCATTCTTGGTCGCTTTCCCCGCATATTAAAATAAGAACAGAAAACCAATGTATTAAAATTACATACTCAAAATAAAACAAAGGCCGTCTGAAAATATTTTTCAGACGGCCTTTTCATGCCTATCTTTTATTGGCTGATGTCCTCCAGCGTACGCCCTTTGGTTTCTTCACCCAATACCAAGATTACCGCCACAATCAGCAGCATAACCAGCGCAAACATCATAAAGATATTGCCGAAGCCGCCGCTGTTGCCCACCATCGCCGCCACTACCATGGGCGCGAGTATGCCGCCGACGCGGCCGATGGCTCCTGCCCAGCCGGATGCGAAGGCACGGAAGCGCAAGGGGTAGAGTTCGGGGGTGTAGGTGTACAAAACGCCCCATGCGCCCAAGTTGAAGAAGGACATCAGGCTGCCCCAGATCATGACTTCGGCCGCAGTTGTGCTTTGCCCGAAAAACCATGCGCACACGGCGCAAGCGGCCAGAAAGCCCGCCAGCGTTGCTTTGCGACCGATTCTTTCCACTAAAGCCGCGGCGGCAATATAGCCGGGCAGTTGCGCAACAATCATCACCAGCACATATTCAAAGGTTTTGACCACGGTATTACCCTGCTCGACTAGTAATTTGGGCAACCAAGTAAAAATGCCGTAATACGAAAACACAATGCCGAACCAAACCAGCCACAGCATCAGCGTGCGCCGTGCAAACGGATGTTGCCAAAGTTGGACGAAGCGGATGCGTTCGCGCGGGGCAGCCGGTGCGGCAACGGCTTCTGTCGGCGGCGTTATGCCCGATTGAATTTCCAGCGCGAATACCAAACGGTGCGCTTCGTCGGTTTTGCCACGGGAAAGCAGGTAAGGCACGGATTCGGGAACGAATTTCAACACCAACGGCACATAAAACAGGGGCAAGGCGCCGAATAAAAACGCGCTGTGCCAGCCGGTTTGCGGAATAAAGAAATAAGACACCAGCGCAGCCGAAAGCCAGCCCAAGCCCCAAAAGCTTTCCAGCAATACAATAAAACGGCCGCGTACTTTCGGCGGCGCATATTCACTGACCAGCGACACGGCAACGGGCAGTTGGCCGCCCAAGCCGACGCCGACAAAAAAGCGGCACACCAGCAAAACCGTCAAATCAGGCGCAAGCGCGCACAAACCTGTGGCAATGCTGTACACCACCATCGTACCGGCAAAAACGGTTTTCCGTCCGAACCTGTCCGCCAGCCAGCCGCTGAATACTGCTCCCAAAGCCATGCCGACAAAGGCAATGCTGACAATCCAGCCCAACTGCGCCGGAGCCAGCGCCCAATCTTTGCCCAAAGCCGGCAATACAAACGACACCAAGCCTGTATCCATGGCGTCAAACAGCCAGCCTATGCCGACCAGCACTAAAAGTTTGTAATGAAAGCGGGAAGGCGGCAGATTGTGCAGCCGCGTCAGAATATCCATAGTTTCTTTCCTTTGTTTGTGTATTATTGAATTAGATTTTATAAATAACTGCTTAGTTTCAGCTACAAACCTAAGAATAGAGCATTATGTCGATTTTAACATTTATACAATATGCAAAGAATAGGAAGCGCGCGTTTTTTGGCTATTTTTGAATATCTTAATTTCGGTGATAAACCGCATACCATATTGAAACATAAAACAAGAAATTACTTCAGGCCGTCTGAAAGTTGATAATCTGGGTTTCAGACGGCCTGCCGTTTTTTGCAAAGGCTTCATGCTTGGGTTATGATGTTTATTTGTAATATGTAAACAGATGATTGCCTGTTTTTACATAACAGGCCGTCTGAAACAACGGAGAACGATATGAATGCGGTTGTAATTGCGGTCATCATCATGCTTGTGCTGTCTTTATCGCGCGTGCATGTTGTGCTCAGCTTGGCTGTCGGCGCGTTTGTCGGCGGCTTGGTGGCCGGTATGCCTTTGGAGAATGTAACCAACGCGGCCGGAGATGTGGTGCAGCAAGGGATTATTCCTGTTTTTAACGAAGGCCTGAAAGGCGGGGCGCAAATCGCGCTGTCTTATGCCATGCTCGGCGCGTTTGCCATGGCCATCACGCATTCCGGCCTACCGCAACAGCTCGCCGGCGTGATTATCCGCAAACTCAACGGCGGCGAAGGCAATGCGAAAGGCGAAGGCGCGGTCAAATGGCTGCTGCTGGCGATTATTTTGTGCATGGGCGTGATGAGCCAAAACGTCGTGCCGATTCATATTGCGTTTATCCCGATGATTATTCCGCCGCTGCTGTTGGTGTTCAACCGTTTGAAACTCGACCGCCGCTTGGTGGCCTGCGTGATTACGTTTGGCTTGGTAACGACTTATATGTTCCTGCCTTACGGTTTCGGCGCCATCTTCTTGAAGGACATCATGTTGGGCAATATCCGCTCGGCAGGCATGGACACCAGCGGCATCAATGTGATGCACGCAATGGCGATTCCGGCTTTGGGCATGGTATCCGGCTTGCTGCTGGCCTTTTGGCACTACCGCAAGCCGCGTATTTATCAAAACAATACCACTGACACGGAAGACAACCGTGCAGCAGTGCAACAACAAGAGCCGTCAACCTATCGCAGCTTGGTGGCGGCCGTGGCGATTGCCGTGTGTTTCGCCATTCAGCTTTTGTATGATGGTTCGCTGGTGTTGGGCGCTATGTTGGGCTTTGCCGTGTTTATGATGTTGGGCGTGATGAACCGCTCCGCCGCCAGCGATGTCTTCGGCGAAGGCATCAAAATGATGGCGATGGTCGGCTTTATTATGATTGCGGCGCAAGGTTTTGCCGCCGTAATGAACGCGACCGGCGACATTCAGCCGTTGGTCGAACACAGCATGGCTTTGTTCGGCGGCAATAAAGGCATGGCCGCATTGACCATGTTGTCCGTCGGCTTGCTGGTGACCATGGGCATCGGCTCGTCTTTCTCAACTTTGCCGATTATTTCCGCAATTTATGTGCCTTTATGCATTAGCTTGGGCTTCTCGCCTATGGCGACCGTCGCCATCGTCGGCACCGCCGGTGCGCTGGGTGATGCAGGCTCCCCTGCTTCCGACTCGACGCTCGGCCCGACCATGGGTCTGAACGCCGACGGTCAACACGACCACATCCGCGATTCGGTTATCCCGACTTTTATCCACTACAATATCCCGCTGATGGCTGCCGGCTGGATTGCCGCGATGGTGCTGTAATATGAGCGATATTCAGGAATTGGAACACCGCGTCACAGAGCTGGAAATTCAGACGGCCTTGCAGGAAGATTTAATCGGCAGTCTGAACGACACCATTGCCAAGATGCAGCAGGCTTTGGATTTGCAACAAGGCCAGCTGCGGCTTCTGTATCAACGGATGCAGGATAAAGGCGCAAACGGCGAACGCGAACCGTACAGCCTGCGCGATGAGATTCCGCCGCATTATTGATAAACTAAAAAGGGCATGTTGGATACATGCCCTTTTCTTTCATAACAAAGGCCGTCTGAAAGTCAATCAAGCTTTCAGACGGCCTTTTAAACAATCAAACCTTACAAACAAGCCAATTCGTTGGCCATTTGCTGCTCGACGGTTTCACGTTGGCGGATAAGTTTGCATTCGCTGCCGTCAACCAATACTTCCGCCGCACGGTTGCGCGTGTTGTAGTTGCTCGCCATGCTTGAGCCATACGCACCGGCGCTGCGGATAAGCAGCAAATCCCCTTCTTCGCAGGCGATGGTGCGGTCTTTGCCGAGGAAGTCGCCGGTTTCGCAAATCGGGCCGACGATATTGGCCGTCAGAGGCTCAATGTCTTTGGTTTCAACCGCTTCGATGTGATGATAGGCATCATAAAGTGCTGGACGCATCAAATCGTTCATTGCCGCATCGACCATCACAAAGTTTTTCTCTTCTCCATATTTGACGAACTCAACACGCGTCAACAACGCGCCTGCATTGCCGACCAAACTGCGGCCTGGCTCGAGAACCAGTTTCAGACGGCGTGTACCGATCAGTTTTTGAACTTCTTTGGCATACGCACCCAAATCAGGCACATTTTCGTCTTGGTAAACAATGCCGACACCGCCGCCCAAGTCCAAGTGTTCTAACACAATGCCTTCGGCTACCAGTTGGTCGACCAAGGCCAAGATACGTTCGCAGGCTTCGACAAGCGGGCTGAGGTCGGTCAGTTGTGAGCCGATATGGCAGTCGATACCGACAATTTTCAAATGGCTTTGTCGGGAAGCATGACGATAGGCCTCAAGCGCATCGGCATAGGCAATACCGAATTTGTTGGCTTTCAGGCCGGTGGAGATATAAGGATGGGTTTTGGCGTCGACATCGGGGTTGACGCGCAGGGAAACCGGAGCGACTTTACCCAAGCACGCGGCAACTTTCTGAATGCGGTCAATTTCGGGAATGCTCTCCATATTGAAGCATTTCACGCCTGCATTTAGTGCGAATTCAATTTCTGCTTCACTCTTGCCCACACCGGAAAAAATCGTTTTCGCCGCATCGCCGCCTGCCGCTAAAACACGCGCCAACTCGCCGCCGGACACAATGTCAAAACCGCTCCCCAAAGAAGCAAAGTGCTTGATGATGCTCAGGTTGCCATTCGCTTTCACTGCGTAGCAGACAAGCGGATTTAAAGCGGCAAACGCGGTTTGGTAGTTTTCAAACGCTTCGGTCAGCGCAGATTTGCTGTATACATAAAGCGGCGTACCAAACTCTTCGGCAAGGTGTGTATAAGGGAGTTGTTCGCAGAATAAGGTCATGTTTGTGAAGTCTTTTTTAATCGTTGGTTTGAGTGGTCGGTTCTTTGGCCGTATCGAATTTCAAGCCAGTTTGAATCACGCCGAAGCGCGCCTTGTCGCCTTCTTTGGGCAGGTAGAGATCGCCTTTGTAGCCGCAGGCAGAGAGCAGCAGAGCCGTTGCCGCTGCAAAAAATACGCCGTATTTCATCAGTAAAACTTTCTTCATCATTACGAATGTGGCAAGATTCGGTATCTTAAACAAAAACCACACAAAAAGCCATGATGACCGAAAGCGAATTCATCCGCATGAGCGAAGAATTGTTCGAACACATCGAAGACCAAATCGACGAAAACGGCTGGGATTTCGACTGCCAGTTTGCCGGAAACGTACTGACCATCGAAGCCGAAAACGGCACGCAAATCATCGTCAACCGCCACACGCCCAACCAAGAATTGTGGATTGCAGCCAAAAGCGGCGGCTACCATTTCGCCGAGCAAAACGGCAAATGGCTGGCAACGCGCGACAGCCGCGATTTCTACGACGTTTTAAACGAAGCACTGAGTGAGGCTTCGGGCGAAGCAGTTGAGATTGCGGAATTGTGATTCAGTCTTCAAATATCCCTAGCTAAAAATCTATTTACCTCAAAGGACACCCAAATGCCCCTACTAGACAGTTTCAAAGTCGACCACACCCGTATGCACGCCCCTGCCGTACGCGTGGCAAAAACCATGACTACGCCCAAAGGCGACACCATTACCGTGTTTGACCTGCGTTTCTGCATTCCCAACAAAGAAATCCTGCCCGAAAAAGGCATTCATACGCTGGAACACCTGTTCGCAGGCTTTATGCGCGACCACTTAAACGGCAACGGCGTTGAAATCATCGATATTTCCCCGATGGGCTGCCGCACCGGTTTCTACATGAGCCTCATCGGTACGCCCGACGAGCAAAAAGTGGCCGACGCATGGCTCGCTTCAATGCAGGATGTTTTGACCGTTCAAGACCAAAGCAAAATCCCCGAGTTGAACGAATACCAATGCGGTACCTATATGATGCACTCGCTTGCCGAAGCACACGAAATTGCCCAAAACGTTTTGGCACGCAAAGTCGCCGTCAATAAAAACGAAGAGCTGACATTGGACGAAAGTCTGTTGAACGCTTAATCCGCCATGACAGCAAAGATAGTGTATTATAAAATCAATAAACTTTACATTTCTTAAAGTTACAATAATACGCACCCCGACTTGTTCGGGGTGTTTGTTTTGTTTTGAATGGATTTGATGTTTTAATTTATGTTTTATTTTCAATAAATTGAAAATCGCCGGCGAAAGCCCGGTTTAATTTTTCATTTATATCTTTCCGGCTCAAAATCTTGACCGTTTTTTAATAAGTTGAAAGCTATCACGGCAAGTTTGCGCATGATGGCTATCAGTATGAGTTTTATGGGCTTTCCTTTGGATTTTAATCTGTTTACGAAACTGGAAAAGACGTTACAGCGATAAGCAACTACGGCGGGCATATACAGGCTTTTTCTGATGTCGGCATTGCCGATTTTCGATATTCGGCTTTTGCCGTTTACGCTGCTTCCTGATTGGTTTTTGCGTGGGTCTAAACCGAGATAGGCAGTAAACTGCTTTTGGTTGGAGAAAGGGTGTCTTTTGTAGGCGGAAAGCAATACTGCTGCGCTTTGTTCCCCTATGCCCGTAATGGTCTTTAGGCGTTTGCGTTGCGTATTGTAATCGGTATGAGACTTGTAAAACTGGAGCAGTTGCTTTTCGATGGCACGGATTTGGCCGCTTAGATTTTCAATGGTGGTTTTGATATGCGGGGCGATGTAGTCCGGTGCTTCGTGCAGTTTGGTGGTTTCGGTCGCACGTTGTCGTTTGAGATGGTCTAAATATCGGGCGAGTTCTTGTAGTTGTTTTTGTTCTTGTGACGGCGGTATCCATGCTTTCAGTTTGTTTTTCCGGTCCTGGCAGTATTGTGCGATTAGTCTTGCATCTTGCTTGTCGGTTTTACTGCGTTGAAGTTCGGCTATGGCATACCCTTTTATTCTTCGCGGATTCTCGACCGTAACAGTGTAATGCTGATGTAAATAATTGGCTAGCGGTTCGTAATATGTTCCGGTGGCTTCGCAGCAGCAATGCAGCTCTGAAGTCATTTGATGAAATTTTAGCCAGTCTGTAAGTAGTTGGAATCCTTTCGGGTTGTTGCTGAATCTTTTTTCATGGTTTTGACCGTCTGAAATGAGACAGCAATCTATTGTGAGTTTTGATACGTCTATGCCTAAGTACATGTGTTTTACCTTATAAATTCGGGTTGAGCCCTAGATAGTGTTCAAACTTCAGATGTACGAAAGCCCACGCTTCTATCTTTGCTTCAAGCTTATGCTTTGGCCGTGCTTGCGAAGTCGTGGGCTTTGCTTAGTGTTTCGTCAAACGCTAAGCCCTGAATAAGCAGAATTGCTCATTCAGGGATTAACGCTAAACTTTCGGGGTGTTCCCCGAACCCCCATGGCTACTTTTTACCGTGTTGATTACGCCTTTGAGCTTCATCAACACGGTAAAAAGCAGCTCAATTAATTAGTGCCAACAATACCGCCGCGCTGTTGGAATTGCTCTCCTGCTTCAACATAGCCGTCATACATCAGGTTTTTAGGGCTTTTGCCGCCCATCGTAAGCACTTGTCCATTTTCAGGCTCATAGGCTGTCTGTTGCTGTTGTGCTGCCTGTTGTTCGTCCTTGTATGGGTTAAATGGCAAGCCGTTTTTGACGTAGTCTTTGCACATTGCTTTTGTGATTTCTTTCAGCTGTGTGCCCTGGCTTGAGTAACAGGTACATCCGCTTTTGCCGCCATCGACACAGCCAACAGGGTACTCAAATGTTTTGACCTGTCGGACGTTGTTATAAATGGGCTTGCTTTCAGGCTTTTCGGCGAGCGTGGGAACAAAGTCTTCAGGTTTTAGATTTTGCCCTATATCGGTAGTCGCAGGGCTGGTTTTCGGTTCTGTACCATCTACATCGGATGCGGCTATTGTTGACGTTGTTTGCTGTTCGTCCGCGCTGAATCGTTTACTCATGTTGTTTATCGTGTAAAGCGTGAAGCCTATTAAAAGGGGAATAAACAGGACAACAAATATCAGGCTTTTGGGAATGCGACGTTTAGGCTTAGTATGCACCTCTGCGGATTTATACATACCAAAAGACTTTTTAGGTACTACAAACGTTCTTTCTATTGCCCTAGCGATATTCACACTGCTATCAGGCTGATCTACACATTCATTCCATTCATAGAGTTTACGTCCTACAGGCTTAATAGATACATGCATATGCCTTTGAACAAGCTTTCTTACGAAACTATCAAGAAAACTTGGATGTTGCGTGATTAACACGATATCTAAGCCATAATGTCGATGTAATGCCAAGGCTTCGATAAATGGCGGTACTTTTGAAGCGGCGGAACGTGTACCCATCAGCCTTTGTGCTTCGTCTATGATGACGAGCGAGCCATAAGGGAGGAAGTCTTGAAACGGCTGGGATTTGATTTGCTCGTCTGACAGTTCTTCATGTTCTATCTTCAATTCGGGAATGCCGTTGACAAAGAGCGGGCGTTTTTTCTTGACGCCGTCTTTATCAGTAAAATGTGTGTAGCTTTCATCTGTCATCAACATATTGACGATAGAGCTAGTCTTGCCGCTGCCCGGAACGCCTGTTTGTAAAATAATCATTTAGCTTTTCCCCCTGGAATAAAGGATAGTTTGCTGATACTTTGCATGGCAACGTTAAATGCAAATGCACCGAATATCAGACCTAAGGCATGGCCGAAACCTGCCATCATGACAATTTGAAGTATGTCTGATGGCATTGAGTTGAACTGATTTTTTACGTAGTCTTTTATAAAACCTAATCCAACTGTAAAACCTGTATAAGTTACAAAACTAATGCCAAGGGCAATAAATACTTTTGCAACAATATAGGTTAATAGCCTTTGTAATATGGCGAAAAACGCAGCTTTCATGCTTTAGTCCTTTCTACTTGAAAACATGATATATGCTGCTGCTACCGCAGCGATACCAATCACAAGGAATCGGATCATTTCGGCAAAATTACAAATCATGTCATATTTAAATTCCATGGTTATGCCCAAATAGGTTGCAGTTCTTGGAGCAGGGCAAACACCATTATCGGGTAGGAAGAAATCAGGGCTAAATGTTGTATCGTTATTTGTATGAGGAATTTTGAAAGGTTCTTCTTGTTCGTCTACATCGCCTTTTTCTGAACAAGCTAATATGTCAGGGAAAACATTACAAAGTAAGCCTTTTGAATCTTCTTTCTTGTCATCTTTTTTATCTTCTTTTCTTTTATCTTTATCGGGATCAGGTTTATCATCCGGACGTTTATCAGGATTACCATCTGGATCGGGTTTATCATCTGGCTTTTTATCAGGCTTGCCATCTGGATTAGGCTTGGGATCTGGATCAGGCTTGGTATTGGGTGCTTCAGATCCGCCCGGTGTCAAATCAGGACGTTGAGTAGTTGCGACTTCTGCCGTTGTATTGCCGTTTGAATCTTTGCCGAAAGTGATAGTGATTTGCACCGGTTTGCCGTTTTCGGGGGTGACAGGTCCAATTGTTACAACAGTACCGGCAGGGACTGACACTTTTTCGTTATATTCAGGGTATCCCGTGCCTTTGACAAATGGCGTTGGATTTCCATCGATAGATTGGGTAGCGATTTTCAGAAATGTTTGTTGATCAAGGACTTCTGTGTCTCTAATGTATAATTGAAATGAAATCGTGCTTCTTCCATCACCTCCATATATCACAGAACAACCTCCGCCA
The DNA here is from genome assembly GCF_051958615.1 of Neisseria sp. P0009.S008. Taxonomy (NCBI): domain Bacteria; kingdom Pseudomonadati; phylum Pseudomonadota; class Betaproteobacteria; order Neisseriales; family Neisseriaceae; genus Neisseria; species Neisseria sp. P0009.S008. The sequence goes on along the minus strand of NZ_JBQCVG010000003.1, from coordinate 48,667 downwards.
TTCATATTAAAATAACATGCATCAAGGCTATAAAATTCCCAAAATTTTTCGCCTCTTTCTTTGTCCAATGCAATTTTTTCTTGATCCCAAAATGGACCTGCTAGTTTTTCCATTTGGCCTCGCATAAGTTGTTCAGCTTCTATTCGGCTTTGACCGCCTTTTCTGTAAGCACTTAAGACAGAACTGTCGACACCATAACACGCGACCTTTATCAATCTACCTTCACTATCTCGATTTACAAGACAGTTTCTAGCAGGCCATTCTTTTAGAAATTCTTCGTTAACTTCATTCCATTTAAAGCCTTCTTTTTCCAAATCACCTTTTACAGCTTGATAGGCTTCATAGGCAAGCAGTGCGCCGCCTATGTAGAGATTACCTCGACTTGAAACGGCTAGTTTTGCGCCACTTTTAACTAGACCGAATGCGCCTGATAGAACGGTTTTACGGGATACTTGGGCTTCAACAGTTGCACTTACAGTCTGTTTTGACAAATAGCCTTCATATCTAGCTTTCATTGCCTCGGTTTGGAATTTTCTATACGAATTATCAGATACAGAACGAGACCACGGTTTTTTTTCCCAATGTTCAGTATGTTGTTTTGTATAAGTGATATTCTTTGATTTATTAACTTGAATTTCGCCAGCAATAGCAAAGCCAGAAGTAAATAAAACTAATAACGGAATGATAAATTTATTCATTTTTAACTTTTATTTTCTCTTTCTTATTCTCTATGGATTCATTTAAATCGGACATAAACTTAACCATATCAGGATCTTTAGGGCTTGGTTTTTTTGGAGTTGTATCCATTAAATAAAAGTCATCATTATCAGAAAATTTAATATTAGATTTAAATTTTTTTTGAATAAAACCTAATAAATTTATAACTAGATACAATACTAAAATTGAATATCTAATTTCATTAGGAATAAAAATAATATTTAAAAAATGAAATGTATAGAGAATAAAAATAACAAGATTAAAAATTCTAATAAACATAATGCTAACTTTCTTAATTGTTGCTGAAAGTTAGATTATATAGCCACGTCATTTAAAAATCATCCAGCCCACCACGACCGGAACGAACACACCAAGATAAAAATAAAAATCCATCATGGTTCTATCTCAATTTCTGCCATATCAACCTAATACCCCAAACCGCTGCCATAATGGCAACTACTGACCAGCCTATATAGAATCCGTCTTTCATGCTGTCTATCGGATTACACTCAGGCAATTCAACTTTTAAAATCTGTTCCCCATATTTCCAACCGAACTTTGTAAAATTAAGCTGATAAAGCTTTCCGTCATCGCCAATCTTCGGAGGAACTAGGCTGAAATAGACATTTTCGGCGTCTTGGCGGGTTGCGTAACAGTTATTTCCAACTTGATAGCCCATCAGCAATCCTTATAGATATAAACGCCGTCTTCGTCTTCATCTTCGCCTATACCGTTTGCAATCGTTTCGAACTCTTGTTCCTGTGCTTCAAGTTCCTGCTCTTCTGCTACGAGTTCTTCATAAACGGCTAAGGCTTCTTCCTGCGTTCGGCGTCTGTCTTCACACTCTTCGTGTTCATCTGACGATTCTTCGGCTTCATGTGCTTTAATTTCAGCTTCGGCTTTTTCCAGTCGTATTTCGGCAAGTCTTAATCGGATTTCATCCAGCCTTTCCCGAATTTCTTCACGACGTTCTTTGCGTTCAGCCGCTGCTTTTGCCTTTCTGCCGTCGATAACGGAACGTATCAGGGCGATGCCTAAAAGTCCGCCATATGCCGACAAGACATAGCCGCCGATTTCTTTTATATCGGCAAGACTGTATCCGAACTCTTTCGATAATGTGTCTAAAATCGACATCTCTATGCCCCTTTAAAATTCAGACGACCTTTGGCGGGTCGTCTGAAAGTTTTGTATTAGCGCAATACGCGACGAATCAAAGTGATTGCGAAAATGGAAGCGATAATACCCAGTACGATGGCGGCAACGGATAATGCATCAGCTTTTGCAGTAGCCAGATCGGTTTTCACGCTTTCAGGTACTTCAGCCCATGCTTGAGTAGCCAGAGCCAGAGGAGCAGCGGCAACAACGGCCAGTTTTGCGCCGTATTTACGGCAAGTGTTCATGAATTTCATGATGTTTTCCTTTAGTGAGTTAAACAAAATTGAATAGGTGCTTTTGCTATTATTCAGACCGCACCTGTAGCCTGAATTTTTAAAATTCTGATAAAAAGCTGAAGACAATAAAGTTTTCACCGATTTCTGATAACGCGGTTTCTACCGCTTCGTTTCGATCGTAGAAATAACCAGCTTCATTGACAAACGGTGTATGCCCCACATCACCCGTATCAGACGGATAAAGGAAGTCGCCCGTTTCCCGTGACTGAACAATGTAAACGCGGGTAATTGTCATGTTTTAGCCTTTGTTTGGTGCTTTGGGCTGGAAGCCGAGAATTTTCAGTTTCTGGCTTTTGCCGTTGGTAACGAGTTCAACCGTTAAAGCGGCTTCGAATGGGAATGAAAGGCTTTTGAACTGTTCGAAGTTAACGGAACCGCCGTAGTCGTATTCTGTGGCCGAGCTGCCTAATGCGTTGCCTTGGCTGCTGTCCAGAGGTGTAGACACGATGACGCGGCAATAGTCAAAGGTTTTACCGTCGATTTGGCCGTTAAAGCGTTTAACGCCCATGATTTGGCCTTGAATTTGCATTTGCATGATGTGTTTCCTTATCCAATACACTGCACTTGAAGGCGGCAGCGTTTTGCCTTTTAAAATCTATATGCGTATCGGTCATACATCAGATTCAGATAATCTTGTTCGTGCTTGGCCTCAATGAGCTTCGTCATTTTGTTTTTTTGTTTAATGGCCATTTCAAGTAAAATTTGGGCGGATTCGTTAAGCCATAAACTGCCTTCGGGCTTATCGTGTATAGCCGGTGCGTGGTTTTCGGCACATGAATACACTTCAAGACTTAATCGTTTGGGTAATAAGTCATGATCGGCTTCGAACATGGCTAAAATTTCCGAACGGTCTTTATGCGGAAACATGGATTTCGCGGCATTGATGGCACGGCCAACTTGGTTTTTCGCTACTTCGATGCAGCGTTCAAAGGTCAATTCAAGATTCTTTTTCACTGCTTCGATTCGTTCGGCTTTCTCTTGGAATTGGGCGCATACAGGGTATGCACCGCCGAAGTATTCACCCGGAACTGTCAATACTTCGAACGGAATCACAATATCCTTGGCTTTGAATTCAATTTCAAAACGCACCCACTGGCTTTCTTTGTCGCCAAGTTGCTTGCCTTTTTCGTAAACGCGAACGTATTTGGACGATTCACGGGAGCCTACATAGTAGGTTTTGCCCTTGCCGTTGTTTGATTCCCAATCCGTGCCGACTGATTCGCCATCGGGCATCATGTGATGATTGGTGAACTTACCGGAGAGCCGGTCGGCTTTGGCCTGTTCAGGCGTGTATTCGCCTTGAAAAAAATCTTTGGCAATGTCGATACGGGTAATTTTGGGACGTACAGCCTGTATGATGAAGTTATAAAGTCGTGATTCCCAACCGTCAGATGCTGCATTGCAACCCGTGGCAGTGACTTCAATCAGCATGGTATTGTTTTGCCCACCGAAATGAACGCGGCCATATTGGGCATTGTCTGTACCCATCAACCAGCAGGAATCATAAAAACGACCACCTGAATGCTTGGCTTTTTCGGTAATACCGAAACCAAAAATATCTGACAGAACCATAGATGCGCGGACGATATATTCATCATCGGCAACCAATGGATAACCGGCGAGCAGGGAAAAGGTATCTTCGTGGATTGAAAAACTGATTTGGTCGATGAAAGCGGAATTGGCTTTGCCACGACGCAAAGGCACTTCAATCAGACGGCCTTTTGAATCAGTAAGAAACGTGGTGTATTTCTCAAAGGTTTCCTGTTCGGTACATGAAGCCGCTTCGGTTTCTGCTCCCCCCCTGTTAGATAAGGGGGGCGCCATCGGCGCGCGTGAATCCGCCTTTGGCGTGTCGCTTACGCTGCCACCGCCAAAGGCGGCTATACGCGCTTTCTTAATTTCCTGATTCATCATTGTGGGAGTTCCTTACTCATAATTTCACGAACGGACAACCGGCCGTATTCATTGGCTTCGTTTTGGGTTTTATAAATGCGGTCGGGTGAAGAGATAGGAAAATTGACGGTTCGAAGACAAAGGAAATCTGTGTCATCTTCTTTGAAAATACGGACGATAAATGACTTCGGAAAAGTCGGCGGTTCGGGATTGACGGTGTAGAAAACTATGCACATGAGAAAAGCCCCTTTATTAAAGGGGCTTTACGATTGTTAAAAATGCCCCTTTCATGGGGTGCAATATATAAGGCCGTCTGAAACTTTATATGACAAGTTTCAGACGGCCTAAGACCTTTTATTCCAATTTTCAACCTTTCAGCCATAGTTTTACACCGCCTAAAAATAAGTTGGCGGATGCTGACAGTGTACATAGTATAATTACACTTTAAACAAACAACCTGATTCTATTGCCTTTATGAAACCGTTTTTCTGCAAAACCGCCATTGCCCTCAGCCTGACCCTCCCTGCCGCCGCCAACGCTGCCGAGTATGTCTGCAATGTTGAAGGCATCACTGTTTATGCTTCATACCAGATCAACAATACCTGCCGCGTAGTTGACACAAACACCACCACAGAGAGCGGCATTGTTGCAGAACCTAACGTATTCACTGAATCTGAACCAACTAATAAATCCGTTACAAATGGTTCCGCTATTCTCAACGATATGTCCACTTTAAAAACGGTACAAACAACAGAATTCAAAGCATCTACCGCTGACTACATTCATGCTTCTCAAGCAACGCCTGAGGTACAAACCCCAGTCGTTGTTACTCGAAATGAATACGGTATTCCGGCACCTATTTCCATTCCTATTGCACAAGCTCGTCTAACTTCTCAAATTGACAAAAACGCTGCTGACGGTCTTGCCATTCTCAGCGATACAGCTGTTTTAGACACTGCCCCTACAATAAAGTCTGAAATTGACACTACCGACGTTCTCAACGTCATGTCTGCTACTACACAGCCTCAAACTATGGCTGTTCAAACTCCAAACAATACTCCTACCCCTATTACGCAAACCCTTCCAACAACATCTGCGATTCAACTCCCTCAAACAATTATTCAGAATCCTGTTGTTTTACCCCAAACACCTGATAAAACTACGGCCAAACAAAATAACCAAACCGTAATTACCTCAGATGAAGCAATTGACAAAACACCTATCAAAGTTGAAACCAAGCGTAAAGGTAAAGCCTATACCAAAACCTCAACCCGATATAATGCAAAAAACACCAATACTGGTAAAACAACTGTCGCAAACACGGCTAACGAACAAACGATTAAAACCGTTGTTGCGCCAACAGTAGAATCAAATGTACCAAATAAACCTGCTACAACGGTTTCCCCGGTAGATCAAAGCAAAACATCCGCGCAAACACCTTTCCCTAAGGCATATACACCTGCTGCTAATATTCCGTTTGATCCAAGCAATGTTTACAACGATATTAAAATTTTGCCCCATATTCCAATTACAAGCGTGACCAATACAGCCGAAGCCGCCAATCCGCGCCTTAATATTACCCTGCGCAACCATCAGAACAAATCACGCAGTTCTTCATACAGCAAATACAAAGCCCCTGTTATCCGTACTGCACCTGTGGTTACGCCGGCTCCTAAGCCAAGCCCTAAAGAAACCCGCAAACAGATATTGCAGACCGAAGTACGCAATGAACAGGCCGCTATTACCCACCTTCAAACCCAGCTGAATGCGGCCAAACAAAAAGGTGATCAAATTAAGATCCAACAGCTGACCCGTACCATCAACGCCCGTAAAGCGAATATCCGCGCTATTCAAGGTGAGATGTCTCGTTGATTGGTTTTTGATACAAAAAGGCCGTCTGAAAATATTTTCAGACGGCCTTTTTAATGACATAAACCTTATTTATTCAAAAGACAAATACTTTCTCTAAAATCATTTGCTAATTACGCCAAAGTATATTTCTTCACATCCCTACCCTCATGCGCCATTACTTCTTCTATCCAATCGGCGATATTTTGCCAATAATATTGCGGCTTTTCAGACGGCCTATCAGCCTGCATCACTTCATCATTCAACACAATGGGAACACCCTGCTCTGCACCGGCTTCAAGCACAATCCAAATACTGCCTTCATGGGTATCGGCATGAGCTGCTTGATGTTCATATGCCCAGCCAACCGCAGCTTGTCCGCCATTTTGCACAGACTGCATCGCCAGCAATAATGGATGAAAGCAGGTATCTATATTATTGTCGGCAGCCACAACCAAAGTTGCACCATGCGTTCCTAACGCTTGCGCGGCATGAAAGACTGGGGAGTTGTGCAGATTGGCGATAAAGTCAAACGGCATCGCAGCGTGATGGTTCAGCACATTATCTGCCATTTTTTCAAACACGGATGGCGAAGAAAACGGCGTACCGAGAAAAACGGCGCAATCAGAATGAATTTCGCTTTGTTCCTTTAACTGCCCTGCACCAAGCGCGGCAATCAAACTCAAGCGGCTGAGGCGGCGGGTATCTATACCGCTTTGCTGCTTTAAGGTTTGTTTGAGGATTTTACCGCCGGTGCCGGCATCAGTATCAAAACGTACGGCGGCGGTAATACGGATATTAGGATTTACGGTTGCCATTGCCATACCAAAGATGTGTTGCTACCGCCAAAACCAAACTGATTGGCCAAACAGAAAAAGCCGCCTTCTTGTGAAGCCGCGCACTCGGAAAAACAAATTTCCCGCCCCTGATAATCGCTGCTTCCGCCTTGTTTTAAAGCGGATAATAGCAGGGCTGTTTCAAGGGCTGCCGTTGCGCCAAGCGTGTGTCCGATTTTCGGCTTGAACGCCATCAAAGGCGGCAGTGTACCGAATATATTTTCCAGTGCGACCAATTCGGCGGCATCGCTGTCAGCCGTGCCGATACCGTGTGTTTTAACGGCTGTAATGCTTTCAGGAGCGATGCCTGCAATATCTAACGCACGGCGCATCACCTGCTCTTGCGCTTGGCCATCGCTTTGAATCAGGTCATTGCCTGTATTGGCGGCGTGTCCGATAAGTTTCAGACGGCCTGAAGAAGATTCGGGAGCAGCGGAAGATAAGGCAAGTGCGGCAACACCTTCGCCTAAAATCAAACCGTTTCTGCCAAAAGGCCGATACTGTTCGGCCAGCAAACCCAAACTGTGAAAATGCAGCAAAGTCAGCCGGTTGAGGTTTTCAATACCAAGCACAAAGGCACGCTCCGCCCCGTCGCGCAAACAATTATCCGCCTGAATCAGCGCATGGGCAGATGAAGTGCAGGCAGTAGCGAAACTGAAAATCTGCCGATTGCCGCTGCGCCGGCGCAAATCTTCGGCGAGATAAAGCAAATTGTGTTCTTCTACCGCCCTATTGCCCGCAAAATGGCGGTTTTCATATTCAGAGATAGAATAGGAACTAGAACCGATAAACACCGGCGCATCATGCCAGCTTTCAGACGGCCAGCCTGCACTTTCGGCGGCTTGTCGCAAATGTTGTTCGGCAATATCCGCAAATTCCTTCCGCCCCAAACTGTCGCCGGCGAATGCACGAAAATAAGCAGCCTGCTGTGGCTGGTTTAAAAACGTATAAGACACTGCATCAGGCCGTCTGAAATCCGTTTGCGGATTCAAGGCAGAAGTGGCCGCCGTACCGCAAACCCAACTCACGCGCCATGCTCCGCACGGATAAACGCCGCCAAATCGCGTACGCACATCATATGTTTGCGCACCATCCGGTCGCCCTGCAGACGCACTTGGAAATACTGTTGCAAGGCAACGCTGATTTGCAGCGCATCAAGCGAATCCAAACCGACCGGACTGTCATCGCCAAACAAAAGTGCATCGTCGGTGAAATCACCCATATCCACATCGTCGGCCTTATCGGCCTCTTGCACGATTAACTTTTTCAACTCCGCTTCCAGCTCGTGCTCGGTCAGTGTAAAGGTGTAAGACATTTTTTAAACTCCCATTTTTATCTCATGAAGCAACAGCTTGTTTTAGCGAAACTCGCTACGCTCGTTTTAGCGAAACTCGCTACGCTCGTTTTCAGACGGCCCGAACTTTATGCAAAATCGCCCCAAAGCGTCTGCATGGTGGCAATGGCCGCAAGTGAGGCGGTTTCGGTACGCAACACCCGTTTTCCAAGCGTAACGGATTGAAAACCGGCATCAAATGCCTGCTGCTCTTCCTTCTCCGTCCAGCCGCCTTCCGGGCCGACCATAAACACGACTTTGCCGGATTGCGGTTGAACATCGCTCAGTTTTTGTGCGCGGTTCAAGCTCATTAACAGTTTGGCCGTTTCCTGCGGCAACTGTTGCAGCGCCTGTGCATAAGTCGTCAGCGGCAAAACCTTCGGCACAATATTGCGGCCGCTTTGTTCACACGCCGAAACGACGATTTCCTGCCAACGCGCCACCCGCTTTTCAGCGCGTTCGCCGCTCAAACGGACGACACAGCGTTCGCTGATGACCGGGCGGATTTCTGCCACGCCCAATTCCACGCTTTTCTGCAAAGTGAAATCCATGCGCTCGGCGGCGGATACTGCCTGTACCAACGTAATGTTCAGCGGCGATTCGTTGTCCGTTGCCTCTTCACGCAAAATCCGCACGCTGGCGCGGCGTTTTTCTAAAACTTCGGGCAAAGCCGGATATGCCTTGCCATTGCCGTTAAACAACACGATTTCTTCCGTGTTTTTCACGCGCAATACATTCAAATGGCGCACCACATTATCGGGCAATTCGACCACGCTGTCGGGGCTTAAGGCAAAATCAACATAAAATCGGGGCATGGTTTCCTGCTTTATTCATGTATATAATTTGAACTTTCGTGAACGAAGTTGAAACACGGCGACATACACTTGCCTGCCTGATTTCGATTTCATCCACTATAATTTAAAACTTCCCGAATTTTAATCCACTGTCACGCAAAACTGCAAAAAACAAGGATACGCCGTGCTATACCGTTTACAGAAAGTCGTCCGCCACATCGCCCAAACCGAAGTCATGCCGCGTTTTCTGAACACGCCGTCACGACGCAAGGAAGACGGCTCGGTTTTGAGTGAAGCAGATTTGGCCGCACAAACCGCTTTTGCCGCCGCCCTGCCCTTATTGGAGGATTGTCCGATGTTGGGCGAGGAGATGAGCGTTCAGGAGCAAACCCGTTTGTGGAACGAACATTCAGACGGCCTGTGGATTGTCGACCCTATCGACGGCACAAACAACTTCGTCAACGGTTTGCCGCATTTTGCCGTATCCGTCGCACTGGTTAAAAACGGCCACGCCGAATTGGGCGTGATTTACAATCCGGTCAGCGGCGAATGTTTCTATGCCGAACGCGGCAAAGGCGCATTCCTCAACGGTACGCCGCTACCGCTGCGCTCCGAAAACAAAAAACTCAACGAATCCATTGCCGGCGTAGAAATCAAATACCTGCGTTCGGGCAAACTCGCCAGCCGCATGAATACCCTTGCCCCATTCGGCACAATCCGCAGCATGGGCAGCAGCACGCTCGACTGGTGCTACCTTGCCAGCGGCCGCTACGATATTTACATCCACGGCGGACAAAAGCTTTGGGACTACGCTGCCGGTGCATTGATTTTTGAAGAAGCCGGCGGCTGCCTGACCACTTTGGAAGGCGACGATTTTTGGAGCGGCGAACATGTATTCAAACGTTCCGTCATCGCCGCATTGCAACCCGAGCTGTTTCAGCAATGGGTGAAATGGATTCGAGAAAATCAGTAAAAATGCCGTTTATCTTCAAAAAATCACGATTATCTTGCAATTTATTGAAATTATTTCACTTCTTAACAGCATTTAATACTAAAAACGGTAGAATACTAATCGCTGACACAACACCGCTCTTTCATCCCTTTTGGGCGGTGCAGCAAGTAAGACGTTTTCCCGCAATGTATTGGCCATTCATACTTTCTCCCTTAGTATGAATGGTTTTTTTTATCTGCAAAACAGCTTAGGCCGTCTGAACGTTCAGACGGCCTGTTTACATTACTATTTGAAAAACTGTCCGCAACACGCCTTAAACTTTTTGCCCGAACCGCACAAACAAGGCTGTTTCATCGTCGGCAACGCAACGGCCGGATCAATAAAGTACCAACGCCTGTCTATTTTCACAAACGCCGACAATTCATGATGGCACTCGGTTTGCCCGTTCTCTTCAAAATACGCCTCAAACTCGACCAAAGCATGCAGCTTGCCAAACGGCACATGACGGATAACCTTCAATCCCGACCACTGCGTCTGCTTACTCCATGCCGCCAAATCCTGCTTATCCAACAAATTCTGCTGCTCAGGGACAGTCGTGTCCACGATATAGTCGATTTCCTGCAAAACATACGCGCTGTAACGCGAACGCATCAACTCTTCCGCCGTCGCGGTCGCCGCCTCACGCGCATGAAACGGTGCGCAACATTCCGTATAAACACGCCCCGACTGACAGGGGCAAAGTGTAGCCGTCATTCCTAATTACCCGAATAAATCCATTTCAAAATTATAACGTAAACCCGACTCAGGCCGTCTGAAAATGAGTGTAGCGAGTTTCGCCAAAACGATTGTAACGAGTTTACCAAAACGAGCGTGGAGAGTTTCGCTAAAATAAGCAAAGCGGGTTTCGCCAAAACAAACGCAACAATCTGATATAATGCGCCTTTTCGATTTTGACTATCCATGATGACCATTCCCATCCAAAGCATCAGCCGCCTGTTGCCGCAAACCCAATGCCGTGAGTGCGGTTATGAAGGCTGCCTACCCTATGCGCGCGCCCTGTCGGCAGGAGAAGCATCGGTAAACCTGTGCGCACCGGGTGGGGAAACCGTCATGAAAGACCTGGCCGACCTATTGGGCAAGCCCTACCTCGCGCCGGCAAAAACACAAATCAAAGCCGTAGCCCTGATTGACGAAGCCGTCTGCATCGGCTGTACCGCCTGTATCCGCGCCTGCCCTGTCGATGCCATTATGGGCGCATCCAAACTGATGCACACCGTCATCAGCGACGAATGCACCGGCTGCGGCTTGTGCGTTACCCCCTGTCCCGTCGACTGCATCGACATGGTTCCCGTATCGCAGCCCTTCCTGCCGTCCGCACGCCGTTTCAGCACCTCTGCCGAACCGCGCTTTGCCGCCGCCGAACACGCACAAAGCCGTTTTGAACGCCATACCGCGCGCAAACAGCGCGATGATGCCGAACGCAAAGCCCTGCTGGCGCAACGCGAAGCCGCCGTCAAAGCCAAACAGGCCGCACAGGCACAAACCCAAACAGCCGCACCAAGCGCCGCATTCAACCCCATGGATTTGATTGCCAAAGCCATGGCCAAAGCGCAATCGCAGCAGGACAAACTCGTCTCCTCCGGCAACCGCGAAGACTTCAAAGCGCGCCAAATCGAAGAAGCCAAAGAACGCGCCGAACTGCGCCGCGCCCAACGTGATGCCAAATACGGCAACGAAGCCGAAAAAGCCGCTGCCATCGAGTTTCTGCGCCGCTACAAAGCTGAGCAGGAAGCGGCCAAAGAAGCCCGCTGATTTCCAAAATAACAAACCCATTCCGACCGCATCAAGCCGTCTGAAAACATTGCACGAAAACCAATAACTTTATGACCACACAAGAATTTCCACACCAGCATACCGCCCATTGCGAAAGCGGTGTGATGTCCACCCTGCTCAAATACCATGGCCACAATTTAGACGAAGCCATGATTTTCGGCATTGCCCACGCGCTGACATTTGTCTGGATGCCGCTGATCAAATTAAACGGTATGCCGCTGGTTTCCTACCGTACCGCGCCGCGCAGCATCATCAAAAACACCTGCAAAGCATTGGGGCTGAAATTATCCGTGCGCAAATTTTCCGACACACAAAGCGGACAAGCCGCATTGGATGCCGCGCTATCCTCAGGCAAACTGGCAGGTTTGCAAACCTCCGTCTTCTGGCTGCCCTACTTCCCACCGCAAATGCGCTTCCATTTCAACGCACACAATCTTTTAGTGTACGGCAAAGACGGCAACGACTACCTCATCAGCGACCCCGTATTTGAAACCGTACAACGCTGCGCCGCCAAGGATTTGCAGCGGGCGCGCTTTGCCAAAGGCGTATTGGCGGCAAAAGGCATGATGTACACCTTGGAAGACAACAGGCCGTCTGAAAAAATCATGGCAGACTTGCCCGCCATTATCCGCAAAGCCATACGCAAAAACGCCAAACATATGCTCGCACCGGTCTTTTTCATCGGCGTAAAAGGTATCCGCACGCTGGCCAAAAAAATCGAATCCCTGCCCGCCAAACAAAACGACAAATACCAAAAACTGTTTCTCGGCCATTTGGTGCGGATGCAGGAAGAAATCGGCACCGGCGGCGCAGGTTTCCGCTACATCTACGCCTACTTCCTCGAACAAGCCGCCCATATCTGCAACGAACCTGCGTTTCAGACGGCCTCAGAACAAATGACCGCCATCGGTGACCAATGGCGTCAATTCGCAGCAATATGCGTAAAACAGTGCAAAAAACCATCCGAAAACGGCTGCCGCAACATTGCCGAATTTCTGCGCAAAATTGCGGATAATGAAGAAGCATTGTGGCGCGGATTATTGAAATAATCAGGATTTATTCGATCCCGATTAATCTACCGTGGATTATTTTGACATTCAGGCCGTCTGAAAACTAAAAGAAATTAAAAATGCGTTACCTAGCTACTGTCTTATTCTTGTGTTCCGCCTTAACCCATGCCGCGCCGCCGGACGGCTTTGCCTTGGTTCATGATGCCGACGGACACACCAACTTACGCGAAAGCCCCGATTTGAATGCCAGAGTCTTGGCAAAAATCCCCAACGGCACACCGTTGAAATGTTTGGGTGATGGTGGCGAAGGCAGTTTGAGTTTCTGTACTGCCCAACTGCAACAACCTGCCGCAGAAGACTACGGTTTCATCCATTACAGCCGTCTGATATTTCCCGCCTCCGATAAAAGCTTCGCCCGACTGCGCGAACAATCCGGTCATGACGATACGCTGACTTTGTCCGGTAGCGGACAAAAGGTACACATCGTTGCCCGCCGCATCCATCCAAAACTCAGCGACTTCTCGGGCATCAACAAAGACAAATACACCGCGCGGCTCTATCGAGGCAAACCTTTCTATGGTACAGACTATGACATTCCCAAAAGCGTGTTCGCGCTTGAACGTATCACGCTAAACGGTCAAGCGGTTCCCGCTGCCGAACTGCAAGGACTCTTCTCGCCCGATTTTGCCTCCACCGCACGCGGCAGCAATGTATATCAAGGCTGGGAAGCTTATTACCGCCGCAGCGATAAGACGCTTTATCTGTTTGGCAGACAAGGTTCGGACGGCGCTCCTTTCGATGTCTGCTTTATATTTAAGGACGGTAAATTCCAGCGCCGTTATTTATGGAGTGGTGTGATATAAATATCGCTCGAAAAGGTCGTCTGAAACCATGATTCAAATCCAATCCCTCTCCCACCGTTATCCCAAAACCGAAACCGCCGCGCTGGACAATGTGTCGTTCGATATTGCCGACGGCGAATGTTTGGGGCTGCTCGGCCACAACGGTGCGGGGAAAACGACGCTGATGTCGCTTTTGGCAGGCTTGCAGGAAGTGCGGCAGGGCGAAATTTTGTTTGACGGCAAGCCGTTGCGCCTGTTGGGCCGCAGCGAGCGGCAGAAAATCGGTTTGGTGCCGCAGGATTTCGCGTTTTATCCGCAGCTTTCTGTGTGGGACAACCTGCTGTTTTTCGCCTCGCTTTACAAAGTGCGCGACAAAGGCCGTCTGAACGCGCTTCTAGAACAGACCAATCTGACCGCCCATAAAAATAAGGCGGCAAAGCATCTTTCGGGCGGGCTTAAACGCCGTCTGAATTTTGCCATCGGCCTGATTAACACGCCGCAACTGGTGTTCCTCGACGAAATCACAGTCGGCATCGATCCGCAGTCGCGCCGCTTTATCCTCGACAGCGTGGCGGATTTGACGCGACAGGGGGTGACGGTGGTGTACACCTCGCACTATCTGTCGGAAATCGAGCAGCTTTGCGACAAAATCGCGCTGCTGCAACACGGTAAGCTGGTGTACCACGGCGGTTTGGACGAGCTTTTAAGCACGCAAACCGGTGTCGTGCGCTTTACCGTCGAACCGCCGCTGCCGCCTCAAACGCTGACCGCCTTGGGTGCCAAGCAAGTGGACAGCCGCGGTATGATGGAAACGGCGCACGATGCCGCCGCCGTTTACGCCGCCCTGCAACAAAGCGGCGCGCAAATCCGCTACTTCCAGCAGGGACACGGTTCTCTGGAAACGTTTTACCTTGATTTCCTGCGCAAAGACGAACCGGCAACAGATAAGCAAAATCCACAATGACAACCTCCTCCCTCCTCAAAGAACTCAAACTGCTCTGCCGCGACCTGCACGGTTTAGCCGTGTTGTTTGTGATGCCCATCGCCTTCATGCTGATTATGTCGTTGGCACTGAGCCGCGACCAAGACCCGCACACCGACAGCCGCATCGCGCTGGTCGGTTCGACAGACGACAGTATCAATACCACGCTGGCCGCTGCGTTGGAAAAAGAGCAGATTCATGTCACGCTGATGCCGTCTGAAAAACTGACCGACGCGCAAAATGGATTGCACGACAAGCGTTTCCAACTGGTGCTGCACAACCCGAACGCCGCTTCCGGCAAAATCGCCGACAACAAAGCCCTGCAAATCTATGTACCGCCGGATACCGAGCCTTCGTGGCTGGCGGCGGTCAAAGGCGTTTTGCAGCAGCACTACACTGAAACGCGGCTGGACGCTTATTTCGACAACAACGACGGCATCAAAATCGACAATAAAAAACTGCCCCGCGCCATCCGCAAAGACATCCAGAAAAAAGTGGATGAAAAAAACGACGAACAATTTGCCGCCGTGCGCAGCTTTTTAGATAAGAAAATGCTGGAAGAGCATTACCTGAGCGCAGGCAGCGGCACAGTGGAAAAACCCAACGCCGTACAGCACAGCGTCCCCGCATGGCTGATTTTCGGTATGTTTTTCATTATGATACCGCTGTCGAACGTCATGGCGCTGGAACGCCAGACCAACACCATTACCCGCTTACGTCTCGCCCGCGCCTCCGCATCCGGCCTGATTGCTGCGAAACTTATCCCCTATTTCCTGATTAACCAGCTTCAGTTTGTCGGAATGCTGTTGCTCGGCCGCTACCTGCTGCCCGAAATCGGCGTGCCCGCCCTCATACTCAACGGCAGCCTTGCTCCCTACGCTCTGCTGTCCGCCGCCGTCAGCGCCGCCGCACTTGGCTACGCGCTGTTAATCAGCGTCTGCGCCAAATCTACTGAACACGCCGTCGTACTCGGCGGCGGCGGCATTATCCTGATGGCGGCAATCGGCGGCATTATGGTCCCCGCCCACGTCATGCCCGAAACCATGCAGCAACTCACTTGGATTTCCCCGATGGCTTGGGGCTTGAAGGCTTTTCAGGAATTGCTGCTCAACCGCAGCGGACTGGACGGAATCGGCCGTTATCTGCTTTTATTGTCTGCATTCTCTTTTGCCACGCTGACTGCTGCCGTATTGGTTTATCGTAGGCAGTTGCAGACGCAGGTAAGGTTTTAAACCGTTTGTCTGCACTAAGTAGAAAACTTATTTCTCAAAACCATTCCTATAAAACTTCAGGCCGTCTGAAAATATCTTTCAGACGGCCTGATGCTTGATGTGCTATGGATTGTTTCAATAACAAAATATGCTCAACAAAATCCTAAACTCCAAACGTAAAAAAACCTGCTTTTTTCAAAGCAGGTTTTCATATTTGGTGGGTCGTGAGCGATTCGAACGCTCGACCAACGGATTAAAAGTCCGCTGCTCTACCGACTGAGCTAACGACCCGATGAGCTGTGCATTATAGAGACGGGTCTCACAGCTGTCAACACTTTTTTAAACTTTTTTATTCGACGACGATTTTCGGGAAGCGGCTGCTGAAGTCTTTGCCTTTATCTGCAATGGCCAGCGCGATTTGGAATGCGGCTTCGGTGTAGATGTCGGCGATGGTTTGGTTGTTTTCAAACAAGGCCGAAGATGTGCCGCTGTCCATGGCTTCGCGTACAGGCAGGCTCAACGGAAGCTGGCCGAGCAACGGTACGTTCAAACGCTCTGCCAGGTTTTTACCGCCTTCTGCGCCAAAGATTGCTTCGGTATGGCCGCAGTTGGAGCAGATATGGACAGACATGTTTTCCAAAACGCCCAAAATCGGGATATTGACTTTGTTGAACATATCCACGGCTTTGCGTGCATCAATCAGGGCGATGTCTTGCGGCGTAGTGACGACAACGGAGCCAGTCACGGGGATTTTTTGTGACAGGGTCAATTGGATATCGCCGGTACCGGGCGGCAGGTCGATGAAGAGATAGTCAACATTGTCCCATTCGCTTTGGAACATCAGCTGTTGCAAGGCTTGGCTGACCATCGGGCCGCGCCAAACGACGGCTTGGTCGGTATCGACCAGAAAACCGATGGACATCACTTGAATGCCGCTTTCGGCTTCAACGGGAATCAGTTTTTTGTTTTGTTGGTCGGGTTTGCGGTCTTGTACGCCGAGCATGGTGGGCTGGCTTGGGCCGTACAGGTCGGCATCGAGTACGCCGACGCGCGCGCCCATTCTGGCCATTGCGGTGGCAAGGTTGGCAGTGGTCGTTGATTTGCCGACACCGCCTTTGCCTGATGCAACAGCAATGATGTTTTTCACGCCTTTGATGGTTGCCACGCCGGGTTGGACTTTGTGCGTACCGATTTCGGTATCGATACTTAAGTGGATATGAGTGTCGCCGGTATGTGCCATGACGGCTTCTTGGAGGGCGTTGGCAATGTCTACGGCAATATGGGCAACTGGGAACGCGAATTTCAGGCCGATATGCAGGCCGTCTGAACGCTCTTCAAGGAGTGTAACGGCTTTTTCGCTGCCTAAGGTGCGCATTGTATGGGGAATCAATACGGCATCGAGTGCGGTTCGGATGGCTGGGATATTCATAATCTGCCTCTTGAATGTGGGAAATTGTTTATGTGCGCGATTTGTCGTGCGACAAATCTGCCGAATTATACCCTTGAACGCCATGCAAGGGATACGCCCGAAAAACTTCAGGCTGCCTGAAACATCGGGCAGCCTGAAAAGAGGGTCAACTGAAACAAGGCCTTATTCGCTCAAGAGCGCAATGTCGGCAACTGCGTTCATTTGTTCTGCCAAGCGGTTCAGCAGGTTCAAACGGTTTTGTTTCACGGCGGCATCTTCGGCCATCACCATCACGCCGTCGAAGAATGCGTCGACTTGCGGCTTGACGGAAGCCAACTCGGACAAAGCAGTTTGGAAATTACCTTCGGCAACGGCGGCGGAGATTTTCGGCTGCAAACCTTGCGCGGCGGCGTACAGGGCTTTTTCTTCGTCCTGTTGCAGCAGACTTTCGTTAACTGCGCCCAACTCGGCATCAGCTTTTTTCAGCAGGTTTTGTACGCGTTTGTTGGCTGCGGCCAATGCGGCGGCTTCAGGCAGCTGTTTGAACGCGGCAACGGCTTGCAGTTTGGCCACTACGTCATCCAAACGGCGCGGCTGTTTCGCCAATACGGCGGCAACGATGTCTTGCGGATAATCGTTTTGCAGCAACACGGCCAAACGCGCCTGCATGAAGTCGACGGTTTCAGACGGCGTTTTTTCGTTGAGCAAACCTTTCGGGAAGCTGTTGAAGGCCGTCTGAATCAGTTCGTTTACGTCCAAACCGTACTGCATCAGCATACGCAAAATACCCAATGCGGCGCGGCGCAGGGCGTATGGGTCTTTATCGCCGGTCGGAATCAGGCCGATGCCCCAAATGCCGACCAAGGTTTCCAGTTTGTCGGCCAAAGCAACGGCGGTTGCCACTTTGCCGTTCGGCAGGTTGTCGCCGGCAAAACGCGGTTGGTAGTGTTGCTCGATGGCTTCGGCGATTTCTTCGGTTTCGCCGTTCAAGCGGGCATAGTATTTGCCCATGGTGCCTTGCAATTCGGGGAACTCGCCGACCATTTCGGTTACCAAGTCGGCTTTGGCCAAACGCGCGGCGCGCTCGGCTGCGGCGGCATCCGCGCCCAATGCTTTGGCGATATGGGCGGCAATGCTTTGCAGACGCTCGATGCGCTCGGCTTGCGAACCGATTTTGTTGTGGTAAACCACGCTGGACAATTTCGGCAGGCGGCTTTCCAAAGTCGCTTTTTGGTCTTGTTTGTAGAAGAACTCGGCATCAGACAAACGCGCGCGCAAAACACGTTCGTTGCCTTGGATGATGTGTGACGGGTCTTCAGTTTGCAGGTTGGACACCAGCAGGAAGCGGTTCATCAGTTTGCCGTTTTGGTCGAGCAGCGGGAAGTATTTTTGGTTTTGCTGCATGGTCAGAATCAAGCATTCTTGAGGCACGGCGAGGAAGTGTTCTTCAAAACCGGCTTCCAATACCACAGGCCATTCGACTAATGCAGTCACTTCGTCCAACAATGCTTCGTCAGCGGCAACGGTCGCGTTCAGACGGCCCGCCTGCTCATTCAAGGCCGTCTGAATGGCGGCTTTGCGTTCGGCAAACGATGCTTCCACTTTACCTTGCTCGCGCATTTGTGCGGCGTAGCTGTCAGCATTTTCGATGGCAATTTCGCCGCTGGAAAGGAAGCGGTGACCCAATGTTTTATTGCCGCTTTGCAGACCCAAAACGCTGACGTTTACGATGTCGCCGCCGTGCAGCACGATCAGGCTGTGTACAGGGCGCACGAAGGTAAATGTGCTGCTGCCCCAACGCATGACTTTAGGAATCGGCAGTTTTTTCACTGCTGCATTGATGATGTCTTCCAAAAGCTCGCCCAGCGGTTTGCCGGTTTGGACGTATTCGTAGGCGTACACGTCTTGCTTGCCATCGTTAATGATGGTCAAGTCTTCGATTTTCGCACCTGCACCGCGCGCGAAACCCTCCAAAGCCTTGGTCGGCGCACAGTCTTTCATGGCATTCGCTACGGCAGGGCCTTTTTTCACGATTTTCTGATCGGCTTGAACGGATTTGACGTTTTTGACTTGAACGGCCAAACGGCGCGGCGAGGCGTAGGCGGTAAATTCGGCTGCGCCGTCAATCAGTTGCGCTTTTTCCAAGCCTTCGGCAACGGAAGCGGCAAAATGGTTGCCCAAATTATTGAGGGCTTTTGGTGGGAGTTCTTCAGTGAGAAGTTCGATTAAAAGGGTTTGGGTTGTCATGTGCTTATCGTTAAATAGGAAATTGGTTGGCGTCTGAAAACGGCATCATGCGGTTTTCAGACGCAAGGTTAATTGAATTGACGGCGATTTTATCATTTTCAGACGGCCTGTGGCTGTCTTTCACAAACAATTTGCCCGATTTTCAAGCCACTTCGTCCGCAACGTCTTCAATTTGCGGCGCGGATATACGGCAAACCGCTGGTTTCGTCGTATTCGGGAATGTCGCTTCCGGCAAACAGCGCGCCGGCCAAACGCACGGCCGCGCCGGTCACGGCCGGGGAAATCATAAAGCCGTGGCGGAACAGGCCGTTGACTTCAATCAGGCGGCGTTCGCGGTTGAAGCGGATTTCGGGATTGTGGTGGTTTAAAGTCGGGCGCAGGCCGGTGGCCAGTTCTAAAAGATTCGCCTCGCCAAATGCCGGATGCACGGCATACAGCGCAGACAAAAGTTCCAAACCGGAACGCACGCTTGCCGGCGCTTGGCTTTCGCTTTCGATTTGGGTCGCACCAATCACAAAAATATGGTTTTCCTTCGGCGCGATATACAAAGGATAGCGCGGATGCAGCAGACGTACGGGGCGGGACAGCTCGATTTCAGGGGCGTAAACGCGTGCTACTTCGCCGCGAACGCCGCGCAAAACGCTTTCAGACGGCCTGTTCCACGCGCTCTTTGCACCATAACCGCGGCAATCGATGACCCAATCGTATTGCACCGCCAAATCTTCGGCTTCGCGTTCGCATGACCAATGACACGCCACATTCATCGACTCCAAAGCATCAGCCAGCGCATTCAATACCTGCCGTCCGTCCAACTGCCCTTCCGTCGGCAGATACAGGCCGTCTGAAAACCGCCCTGCCAGTTGCGGTTCGTTTGCTGCAATTTCATCCGCATTCCAACGTATGGTTTCATGTTCTGCCACGCCGCCGCGCTTCAAATGACGGGCAAACTCGGCAGAAAGCGGCTTGTCCTGCGTGTGCCAAACAATCAGGCTGCCGTTTTCCTGCATCATCACCGGCGTATTCAGACGGCCGACAATCGCGCGCCAAAGCGCAATGCTTTGTTTGCCCAAACGAATGACTTCGGGCGTTGCCTCCACCGCTTCAGCAGAAGGTGCCAGCATGGCCGCGGCAACATAAGCGGCGGCTTGCGCGCCATCGCGTTCGCCTTTCTCAAACAACTCGACCGAAATGCCCTGCTCTGCCAGTTGGAACGCCATCAGACGGCCAGAAAGACCGCCACCGAGTACCGCAACCTTAGACATCAGTTTCTCCTTGTTTTTAATACATAAATGAACTGCATATTTTAGAACTTGTTTTGCTGTATCACAATATCGACAGAAAATGAGAACAGTTTTTGCAGATCATGCTTAAGCTAAATCAGTACTACGTAAACAAAAAATCTTCCTTACATAAAACCTACTATAATGTCATCTTTTGACATATTCACATTCACTCAGCTTCATTGCACCTGTTGATTGGTTTTGATGCACCCATTTGATTTTATAAGGAATAATGATGAAAAGCTTGGGCAGTACTTTATTTATCCTCGGCATAAAGGTAAGAACATGCAAGAACTAGAACAAGAAAATAGTAAAAAACAGGAAGTAGCAGACAACGTTGCCATGACCAAGTTGCAAGATGTGTTCAATCTTGCACATGACCAAGCTCATCCTGACAAAATCGATTCCGTCATTCGTGCCAATACTCGGGTGTCCGGAACCAATATGTGGGTATTGATATTTGCCATTGCTGTGGCGAGTATCGGTCTGAATGTCAACAGCACGGCGGTAGTGATCGGCGCAATGTTGATTTCGCCGTTGATGGGGCCGATAGTCGGTATGGGTTATGGTTTGGCGGTCGGCGATACTACGCTGATCCGCCAAGCGGCACGCAATATTATTATATTTGTCGTCATCAGCTTGATTACCGCTACGTTGTATTTCCTGTTAACCCCGCTTAAAGAGGCGCAAAGTGAGCTTTTGGCGCGTACTCAGCCGACTCTTTGGGATGTGTTGATTGCCTTCTTCGGCGGTAGTGCGGGCATTGTGGCGCAGACCCGAAAAGAAGGAGGCAATGCCATACCGGGTGTGGCGATTGCGACCGCATTGATGCCGCCACTGTGTACCGCGGGCTACGGACTGGCTCATGGCAACTGGCAATATTTTTTTGGCGCTTTTTATCTGTTTGCCATCAACTGCGTGTTCATCGCTTTTTCGACCTTGTTGTTTTCCAAGCTGCTCAAGCTGCCGCGCAGGGGGTTGGTAACGGAATCCAAACGCCGGTTGCAAAGTATCATTATTACCGCCGTCGTACTGGCTGTGATGATTCCGAGCGGCTATATGGCATCAGGACTGGTGCGTCAGGAGATCTTCAACACCAAAGCCAATTCCGCCATTGCCACCGCACAGCAACAGGAAGGTTTTTTCGTGCTGCGTAAGATTTTGAACCACAGAGAAAATATGGTCGGTCTGATTGTCAACGGAACGGGCAATGCTGAGAAAATTTCTGCCTTATTGGTGAAGAGCCTTGAAGTGTCAGGTGTGAAAGCGCCGAAGGTCAACGTGGTCTATGCGGGAGGGGACGATGCTAAAATCGAAGAATTGCTGGCAAGCCGAAACAACTCGGCGCAGCAGCAAAATGAGTTGAAAGAGCAACAAGCCTACATAGATACCGTGCTTGCAGGTAAAACTGCCGGTGCTGACGATGCTGCGGTACTCAAAGAATTAAAAGCCCAATATCCGGAAGCGGAAAAAATCGTTGTCGGACGCGGCTTGGTTTGGGAGAAAGCGCAAACGGCACCCACTACACAGGAGCAGCCTGAAAGCAGTCAAAACAAACAGGCAGACATAAGTAACGATATTGTCGTGGTCTCGCTCGAATTTAAGGAGCCTCTGCCTGCCAAAGATCACGAACGCTTACAGGCGTGGTTGAACCAGCGTTATGAAGGTACAGCGGTGCGCTTGTTAGTCAATGCTAAAGTTTTGGACAAATAGCCATTCTCCAAAATATTTGGGGCTAACGTAGATTAGCTCTAAATTCGACACCAATCCCGCAGGATTTTAAACCGTTGAGACGGTATGCCGAAGTTAAACCGAAATTCGCATTCTTTCAAGAACAGCGGAAAAGATTTGCGATCGATTTGGCATTCGGTTTGAATTATATGAACGCGGTACCAAAAGTTTTGGTCTGGATTTACGAATGGGTCGAAGATACCGCCCTATGGATTAAAGCAGGCATTACGGGTAGTGGCGCTTTACTGTGGTTGGCAGGCAACTTCCTTGAAAAACCTGCAGAGGCAGAACAGGAAGAGGAAGAAGAATAAATACCATAAAAGGCCGTCTGAAAGGTTTCAGACGGCCTTTTTATTAGGTTCACCAAACAACGTTTTTTTATGCCCGAAAGTATGCCTTAATCGGATAAATGGCTACTTATCCGAACTTTACTTCTGCCCCGAATACTTCCTGCCATAGTTTTCGCACATTGCCGTAATGGGTCAGCAATTCGTCCGTCACTTCGGTTTTTTTGGCATCGCGCAGTTTGGTGTTGTGTTGCTGCTGGCGGTAGAAGCGGTAGGCGGTGCGGCTTTGTTCGGCAAGGGTTTTGTCGATGAGGCCGCAGTCGGCGGCAATGTTCAACAGAGCGATGTTGCCGTAGTTGTCCAAGAGTTGTGGATACTGGCGGGCATGGGCAAGGATGAGGTATTGGACGATAAATTCGACGTCGACCACGCCGCCGCGCGCGTATTTGACGTTGCTGTCGGCAGGCGGATGGGTGGGGAACATTTTTTCGCGCATTTCGATGATTTCGCCTGCCAAGGCGGTTTGGTCGCGTTCGGCGGTGAGGATTTCGGTGCGGATACGGTCGAAGGCCGTCTGAATTTCGGGTGTGCCGCAGATGAAGCGGGCGCGGGTGAGGGACTGGTGTTCCCATGTCCAGGCGTTTTCGCGCTGATATTTTTCGAAGGCAGCGATGCTGTGGGCGAGGAAGCCGGCGTCGCCGTTGGGGCGCAAGCGCAGGTCGGTTTCGTAGAGGCTGCCTGCGCCGGTGGCGGCGGAAAGCCAGTTGGTCAGGCGGCGGGCGAGGCGGCTGTACACGTCGCCTGCGTCGGGATGGGGATCGTCGTAGAGATAGACGAGGTCGAGGTCGGAGGCGTAGCCGAGTTCTTTGCCGCCGAGTTTGCCGTAGCCGACGATGGCGAATTGCGGGGTGTCGCGGTGTTTTTTGGGCATGTCCGCCCATGCGCACGGCAGGGCGGCGGCGAGTATGGTGTCGGCGAGGGCGGAGAGTTGGTCGGAGAGGGATTCTACCGTCCACAGTCCGGCGAGGTCTTGGACGGCAAGGCGGAAGACTTGGGCGTGCTGGAAGCGGCGCAGGGTGTCCATTTGCGCTTCGGTGTCGCCGCCGCAGGCTTTGAGGTCGTCTGAAAGGGCGGCGGCGAGGGTTTGCCAGTCGAACGCGGTATCCAAAAGCTGCGCGCTGATGAGTTCGTCCAGCAGAATCGGATATTTGCTCAGATACGCCGCCACCCATGAGCTTTGGCTCATAATCTGCGCCAGCTGCGCCAAGGTTTGCGGATGTTCGTTAAGGAAGGCGAGATAGGCGGAGCGGCGGCTGATGTTTTCGAGGAAGTCAAACAGCCGCATCAGCGTATCGGTCGGATTGGGTTGCTCTGCCGCCGCCTGTACGAACAGCGGCACAATGGCGTCGAAACGTGGCTGGGCATGTGCGGAGAGATGGCGGTATTTATGGCCGTGCCGGATTTGGTCGAGCCTTGTGGCGATGGTTTTGGCATCGAACCCGTGTTCTTTCAGACGACCTTGCCGCTCTTCTTCGTCGGGTTTTTCCTGCCACGCCCATTGCCATTCGCTGTTGTCTTGCGTTTGCTCTTCGGGTTCGCTCAAAATTTCGTTGAACAACTGATTGACCTTGGCGCGGTGGGCGTTGAGGTCGTCTGAAAAGGCGGTGTAGCTGTCGAAACCCATGCTTTCGGCGAGCAGTTGCTGCTGTTCGGGCGAGGAGGGCAGGGTTTGGGTTTGTTGGTCGTCCCAGTATTGCAGGCGGTGTTCGACGTCGCGCAGGAAGCGGTAGGCGGCAAGCAGGGTTTCGACGTTTTCAGACGGCATGATGCCCAGCTCGGCAAGCTTCTTCAGCGTTTCCTGCGTGCCTTTCAGTTGCAGCGCGCGCATTTGCCCGCCGCGTATCATTTGAAAAATCTGGGCGATAAATTCGACTTCGCGGATGCCGCCTGCGCCGAGTTTGATGTTGTCCGCCATGCCTTTTTTGCTGACTTCGCTGCGGATTTGGCGGTGCAGGTTACGCATCGCCTCATACGCGCTGTAATCCAGATATTTGCGGAACACGAAGGGGCGCACCAGCGATTTGATGTCGTTCGGATACGGCGTAACCACGCGGCCTTTGCACCACGCATAGCGTTCCCATTCGCGCCCCTGCGTAATCAGGTATTGCTCCAGCGCGGTTTCGCTCAATACCAGCGCGCCCGAATCGCCGTCCGGCCGCAGCCGCATATCGACGCGGAACACCTGCCCGTCGGCGGTAATGTCGTTCAGCAGCGCAATCAGTTTCTGCCCGACTTTGGTGAAAAATTCCTGATTGCCCCGTTCACGCCTGCCGTCGGTGTCGCCCGATTCGGGATAGACAAAAATCAAATCGATGTCGGAAGACACGTTCAGCTCATAGCCGCCCGCCTTGCCCATCGCCACCACGCTCAAATGCTGCGGCGATTTGGTATAACGCCCGATCGGCGTGCCGTACATGTCCTGATAATAGGCGTAGGCAAAGTCCAACGCGGTATTGACGGCAAAATCGGCAAACAGCGTAATTGTGCGGGTAACTTCGTTCAAATCGCTGATACGGTTTATATCGCGCACGATAATCTGCGACACCACATAACGGCGCAACTCGCGCAACTGCCGCGCCAATTCTTCCTCGTTTTCTTCCGCGCGGATTTTGTCCCAATCGGCAAAGGCTTGAAAATCAGCTTCGGTCAAAACCTTATCCAGCATGGGCAGGAAGATTTCAGGCTTGAGTTTGCCGGAATCAAGGTTGCGGGCGAGAAAAAGGGAATAACGGCGGGCAGTATCGAGGCGGTTCATAATCTTTGTCTGAATAAACAGAAAAGACCATCATAGCAAGGTTTCAGGCCGTCTGAAACCCACGCTTTCCCCTATCCGTGCAATCGGCTAAAATACCAACCTTTACAACCCCCACATAAGGAAACCGCCATGACCCGTATGGTTCACTGCGTCAAACTCGGCAAAGAAGCCGAAGGCATGAAATTTCCGCCGCTGCCCAACGAATTGGGCAAACGCATTTTTGAAAACGTTTCCCAAGAAGCATGGATGGCTTGGACCCGTCACCAAACCATGCTCATCAACGAAAACCGCTTAAGCCTTGCCGATCCGCGCGCACGCGAATACCTCGCTCAGCAGATGGAACAATACTTCTTCGGCGACGGCGCAGATGCCGTACAAGGCTATGTTCCGCAAGAGCCTAAATAAGCATTAAAAAGCCAAGGCCGTCTGAAACCCGATTTTCAGACGGCCTTTAAAATTCCCGATTTCCCCGCATATTAGGCAAATAGAACAGATAAATCATACAAACCCATGATTCTCTGTTAAAATCCAAATTTCATTCATTTCCAATCCACACTGGAGCAAACGCCATGCAAAACGACGTTTACGACTATACCTCGCAAGGCTCGGTTGCCAAAAATACCGTCCTGCAAAAAACCTACCGCCTGCTCGGCCTGTCTTTCATTCCTGCCGTTGCCGGCGCATTCTTTTCCGCCAAAACAGGCTTTAACATTTTCGCCATGTTCGGTTCATACTATGTTGCCCTGGCCGCCTTCTTCGGCTTCTTCTACGGCATGACCTTCCTGATCGAGAAAAACCGTTACAGCAACGTCGGCGTAGCCCTGTTGATGATCTTCACTTTCGGCATGGGCCTTGCCATCAGCCCTATGCTGCAATACGCCCTGGCAATTAACAACGGCGCACAAATCGTCGGTACGGCCGCCGCCATGACCGCCGGTGTATTCTTCACCATGTCCGCCATGGCACGCCGTACCACAATGAACATGAACAAACTCGGCAGCTTCCTCGGTGCCGGTGCGATCGTACTTATGATTGCCGTTGTGGCCAACATCTTCCTCAACATCCCTGCCCTGAGCCTGACTATCGCGGCCGGCTTCGTTGTCTTCAGTTCCCTGATGATTATGTGGCAGGTGCGTACCGTTATCGACGGCGGTGAAGACAGCCACATCAGCGCGGCGCTGACCATCTTCATCTCCATCTACAACATTTTCAGCAGCCTCTTGAGAATCCTCATCTCTATTAGCGGTGACGACTGATAAAGCCGCAAAGGCCGTCTGAAATTTCAGACGGCCTTTTTGATTTTTGACATCACCGGCAAACTCCCCTATCCTGAACGCCACACAAACCCCATTCCCAACCCCAAATGACCACGACCACTCCGCGCCGTGCCGTGTACGCAGGCAGCTTCGACCCTCCCACCCTCGGCCACCTGTGGATGATACAGGAAGCCCAATCCCTCTTTGACGAACTCATCGTCGCCATCGGCACCAATCCCGAAAAGCGCAACACCTACACCATAGAAGAACGCCGCGCCATGCTCGATGCCATTACCCACCCCTTCCCCAACGTCCGCATCAGCGTGTTTGAAAACCGCTTTTTGGTCGATTACGCCCGCGAAGCCAACGCCAATTTCATCGTCCGCGGCATCCGTTCCGCCGCCGACTACGAATACGAACGCTCGATGCGCTACATCAACAGCGACATCGCCCCCGAAATCTCCACCGTCTTCCTGATGCCGCCGCGCGAAATAGCCGAAGTGTCCTCCACCATGGTCAAAGGCTTGGTCGGCCCACAAGGCTGGCGCGACATGATAGGCCGCTACCTCCCCGACCCCGTCTATCAAAAAATCCTGCAAGACCACGAAACAAACACATAAAACAAAGGCCGTCTGAACATTTCAGACGGCCTTCCAATTTCCATTGATTATTTACGAGCAGACATCAACGCCTGCAGGTTTTGATTCAACATTTCCATGTCCAACCAACCGGCGGCAATAAACAGCATCAAAATTACCGTACCCACACACAGCACGCCGATACCATACAACAGATAGCCCACCAAAACACGGCCTACCGTCGCATTTCCCATCCACATCAAACCGCGCACCTGCACCACAAAAACCCAAGCTTGCCACAACAGCGCAAACGCAGCCAACGCCGGCACATACAACACCAGCAACAGCGGCAGCAGCAAAGCCTCAGACACCAAAATAAAGCCCCACAAAGGCAGCTGGGGCGCGCCGTAATAATGCAGCACCTTGCGCATCGAGCGGCTCAACACCAACCATTTCACAATTACCAAAATTACCGACAGGCACACCGCCGCCGCGCCACTGCCAAACAAAGGCGACATGCTGGCCGCGTTTACCACGCCCAACAGCAGCAACACCGCCGCCATCACCAAAGGCGAATACAAATACGTCTCCGGCGAACGATAGCGCAAACGCAGAACATCCCACATATCACGAACAAACACATACAGCATGGCATAAATCCAAAGCAAAAAAGCCGATTGTATCTTAGGCCGTCTGAAAATCAAACCGGCAAACCTAAAAACCGCCAATTAAAACGAAAAATAATTCAATACAAAACAAAATCTTAATTTACCGCCTCAAAAATAAAGCCTACAAACGCTTGCACGAGGCAACGAAATTTGGTTTAATTCACATCTCGCAACGAAACACGCGAAGGCCAGATAGCTCAGTTGGTAGAGCAACGGATTGAAAATCCGTGTGTCGGCGGTTCGATTCCGCCTCTGGCCACCACCAACCGCCTTGAAGCGGTTATTTTTTTATCTATACGATTTGCACGCCATACCTAGCGCAAATCCCGTTCCGGACCATGCGTCCCGATTTCCACACAAGGCCGTCTGAAAATTTTCAGACGGCCTTTGTTCATGTTGGCATGGCATAAAAATCCGCTTTACCGCCCCATTCCGACAGAATACGGCGCTTCCATCCGAATCGGCTGAAACCTACGCGAACATACTGAATATGAATAAAGTTCAAGGCCGGTCGGTTTACTATATAATACCGTCCAAACCAACCATAACTTACTCATTGCAGGGAAGATAATGAAAAAAGTGCTGATTGTGCATTACTCGCAAACGGGGCAGCTCTCCAGCCTGGCGCGAAATTTTGCCGCGCCGTTGCAAACAGCTGGCGTACAGGTCGATTGCGTCAATATCGTACCGGAGCAGGCATTTCCGTTTCCGTGGCCGTTTTGGCGTTTTTTCGATACCTTTCCTGAAACCGTCCATTTAAAACCCGCCCCGATTCTGCCGCCGCAAATTCCATCCGAAGATTACGATGTGGTGGTCATTGCCTACACCGTTTGGTTCCTCTCTCCTTCGCAACCGATGACCGCCTTTTTGCAACGTGAAGAAACGCGCCGGCTGCTGGACGGCAAACCGGTCATCACGCTTATCGGCTGCCGCAATATGTGGCTGGGCGCGCAGGAAAAAATGAAATCTTTGCTGAAACAAAACGGCGCCAAACTCATCGGCAACATCGTAAAAATCGATGCCTGCAACAGCGCGGCTAGTTTCATTACCACGCCCGCATGGATGCTGACCGGCGACAAGCGCTATTTCCGCTCTCTGCCCTCCGCCGGCATTGCTGAAGAAGAATTGGCGGATGCGGCGCGGTTTGGTACGAAATTGCGCGATACACTATTGAACCAACAACCTTTGGACGAAACCCTGTTTCAAAACATGGGCGCAGTGGCAGTCAATGAAAAACTGATTTTCAGTGAACGCGCTGCCGGTCGCAGCTTCTTCGTCTGGGGCAAGCTTTTGATGGCGGCAGGCCATATTTCCCCGCTTTTGCGCCGTGCGCTGCTGTGCTTCTACATCGTATTTTTATTGGCGATGATTTTGGTGGTTTTACCTGTCAGCGTGATTTTGAAAAAACTGCTGCATCCGCTGCTCAAAGGCCGTCTGAAAAAACTGGCGGATTATTACGGCCAACCTTCCGGCGGATGAATCGGATTGCGGGCGGCAACCTGTAAGGAGACTGTATATGGACGATTTTGAACGCATTTACCGCGACTGGCACGAATATGCCAAAAACCGCGACACCGACGCGCTGATTGCGCTGTATGCCGACGACGCCGTATTTGAAAGCCCGCTGGTGCCCGCAATTATAAATACCGACAGCGGCATCCTGTGCGGCAAGGCCGAAATCCTGCGTTTTTTACAGGAAGGTACGCGCCGCCGTCCCAACGATTTGGTGCGCTGGTATCGGGACGGCCGCTATTTCGTTGCGGGCGATACGCTGGTGTGGGAATACCCGCGCCAGACGCCCGACGGCGATCAGGTGGATATTTTGGAAGTGATGCGACTGGAAGGCGGCAAAATCAAGCACCACCGCATTTATTGGGGCTGGTTCGGCACGCAGATGCTGACAGCTTCGGCACTCGCCAAAGCGGTTAAGGCTTGACGCCGGAAGCCGCACCGACGTTGGCAGAGGCCGTCTGAAAACGACCAAAATGTTTTGCAGCAACGGCCGACGACAGTCTTGCTTTTCAGACGGCCTCAAATACAGAAAGCACTCCATGCCCGAAGTTATCCACTACCCCGAACGCCGTCGCTTTCAAATCGATATTGACGGTTTGGAAGCAGGCTACATCAGCTATACCGAACACAACGGCGGCTGGGACATAAACCATACCGTGGTCTCGCCCAACTTCCGTCATCGCGGCATTGCCAAACTGCTGGTGAGCGCGCTGATGGAATACGCCGAAACACACCACATCCCGTTGACTGCAAGCTGCGACTACGCGGCGCGGTTTATCGGTTGATTATTTTGACAAACACATCATGACATCGAATAACACACTCAAAGACGTTTATCTCAACCGCGTTTCTGCCTTCTTGCCCAATGCCCCCGTCGGTAATGACGAAATGGAAGCCGTCCTCGGCATGGCAGGCGATGTGCCTTCACGCGTGCGCCGTATGATTTTGCGTTCCAACGGCATTTTGTCGCGCCATTACGCCATCGACCCCGAAAGCCGACGCACGACGCATACCAATGCCGAGTTGGCTGCCGAAGCGGTCAATGGCTTATTTGCCCAAGGCGTTCCTGCCGAAGCCATCGGCAGCCTAGCGTGCGCCACTTCCTATCCCGACCAAACCATGCCCGGACACGGCGTGATGGTGCATGGTTTGCTGGATATGCCGCCTTGCGAAGTGTTCAGCATGGCAGGCGTATGCGCGGCAGGTATGGCGGCGATGAAACACGCCTACAACGCTGTGCGCACCGGCGAACACGCACATGCAGTTTCCGTTGCTTCCGAAAACGCCTCGGCGGTCATGCGCGGCGAAGTGTTCCAAAGCGAAACCGACCATAAAAAACTGGAAAACGCGTCCCCCGAAATCGGGTTTGAAAAAGACTTTTTGCGCTGGATGCTGTCTGACGGCGCAGGCGCGGTGTATCTGTCCGACCGCCCCAATTCAGACGGCCTCAGCCTGAAAATCCATTGGATAGACCTGCTTTCCTACGCCAACGAAATGCCGCCCTGCATGTATGCCGGCGCAGAATTCCGCGACGGCGTATTTGAAGGCTGGAAACACGCCGATGCCGATTACGGCCGCCGCCACAGCCTGATGGCGGTCAAACAAGACGTCAAACTGCTGAACGAAAATATCGTCCGCTATACAGTGGAAAAACCCCTCTCCCAAATCGCCGCCAAACACGGCATCCGCGCCGAAGAAATCGATTGGTTCCTGCCACACTACTCTTCCGGCTTTTTCCGCGACCGCCTTTCAGACGGCCTGAAAAATATCGGCTTCGACATTCCGCAGGAAAAATGGTTTACCAATCTGCACAGCAAGGGCAACACGGGTTCGGCCTCGATTTACATCATCCTTGAAGAATTTTTGCGCACTTTCCCCATCGAACACGGCCAAAAAATCCTGTGTTACGTTCCGGAAAGCGGCCGTTTTTCAACATGTTTCATGCTTTTGGAAGCAGTAAAGGCCGTCTGAATGAAGATTGACGACATCCCTCAAGACAACAGCACCAGCTACCACGGCCACCGCAAAGTCATCTACGGCACCCGCGACGGCCACTACGAAGCGGCCACCAGCAACGGTTGGCAGGACGAAGCCTACGCCACCGAAATGGCAGTGTGCGAACTCGATGCCCAAACGCAGGCCGCGCGCGAAGCCGTCGAAAAAGGCGAATATTCGCCGCTGTACTACCATATGTTCCGCTGCCGTTATGATGAAACCGGCTTGGCCATGGCGGCAGGCGTATGGAAATGGCAGCTGCGTCGGCATTTCCGCCCCGAAGTGTTCGCCAAATTACCGGCCAAAACCCTGCAAAAATACGCCGATGCCTGCCAAATCAGCATAGACGGCCTCAAACAAACCGATATTTAAAGCCCCTCATGATTACCCTGCATTCGCTAGACCAATCCCGCGCCCTGCGCATTGTTTGGCTGCTTGAAATCCTCGGTACGCCCTACCACCTGCAAACCTACCGCCGTCATCCCGACACTTTGCTCGCCCCTGACGAACTCAAAGCCATCCATCCCTTGGGCAAATCGCCTTTATTGGACGATGACGGCTTTATCTTGGCGGAAAGCGGCGCGATTACCGACTATCTGATTCAAACCTACGGCAACGGCCGTCTGATGCCCGAACGCGGCAGCCGCGAATACTGGCAATATCAACGCTGGCTGCATTATGCAGAAGGTTCGCTGATGCCGTTATTACTGCTCGGACTGGTGTTCCGCCGGATTGAAAGCGCGCCCATGCCGTTTTTCGTCAAACCGATTGCCCGCAAAATCAGCGGCAGCATCAAAAGCAGCTTTATCCATCCGCAAGCCGCGCTGCATCTTGCCCACATCAACAGCGAATTGGAAAACCGCAAATGGTTGGTCGGCAACAGCCTCAGTGGTGCCGACATCATGATGAGCTATCCGCTGCAAGCCGCAGCCGACCGCTTCGATTTTGCCGACTACCCCAATATCCGCACTTATTTACAACGCATCGAAGCGCATGAAGCCTACCGCCGCGCCGTTGAAAAAGCAGGTTCGCCTTTATTGAAACTCGACAAATAAAACAAGGCCGTCTGAAACGTTTTCAGACGGCCTGAAACCTTGGTTCACTTATCGAATAGCTTTGCAGCAAACGGCATTTTTACCCAAGCGCCGCCCGAGTGCTTTGTTCCTCTTTGCTACTTACACAGCTTATTAAACTTTCTCACTCAAACTTAAAAACCATTTGTATTATGGTGCAATTTCTGCTATAATACCAAGAATTTTTAAGGGTTTTTTGATCAATAGGCAACATTGAGGTTAGTAAAATAAATCTGATTTATACAGAAGAAGGATTAAGCTTCGTTTTATTATTTTCAGTATCCATCATCATGGGGAAATTTATCGAAAATAGCTTATTAGCAACTCCAATATCGAGTAGAAAGGAGGATAACAATATGGATAAACTCTTTATAGCAGCCATATTTAACTACGCACATACAGTCGGATTGGGTATTCTACTGACCAAAAAATCTTTAAAATAAGAAAAAGGTCGTCTGAAAATATAATATTTCAGACGACCTTTTTTCCACTACCACCATAGCGCCCGAACATAACACGGACAAACACCATGCCAACCGACAACCGCCCGACTCTTGCCATCGACACCAGCACATCCTTTCTGTCCATTGCATTGGAACATCAAGGCGAAATCCGCCTGTTTCACGAAAACGTCGGCACCAAGCAATCCGAACAAATCCTGCCGCAAATCGAGCGCCTCTTTAAAGAAGCAGGCATTACTGCCGCCGATTTGGGCTGCATCGTTTATGCACAAGGCCCCGGCGCATTTACCGGCCTGCGTATCGGCGCGGCGGTTGCACAAGGTTTGGCCACGCCGTTTGACACGCCCATGATCGGCATTCCCTGCCTCGATGCCACCGCTTCGCTGCTGCCGCCATCCAGTTGCGTACTGGCGGCCACCGATGCGCGCATGGGCGAAGTGTTCTACGCATGGTTTGATACGCAAAACCACGTCCGCTTGAGCGATTACACGGTTGGCAAAGCCGCCTCTATTGCCACGCCCGAAGGCAAAACGCCTAGCGGCGGCATCGGTAACGCCTTTGCCCTCGCCGACAAACCGCCTTTTGACGGTCAAGCCGATATGCCGACCGCCACCGACTATCTTAAACTTGCCCGCAGCAGCCACTATCTTGCTACTGACGCGGCACACGCCGAGCTGCTCTACGTCCGCAACAAAATTGCCCTGACCGCGCAAGAGCAAGCCCAACAAAAGGCCAAACCGTGAACCTGCGTCCAGCCGTACTTGCCGACTGCCCCACCCTTGCCGCCATCGACGCCCAAGGCAATCCTTCGCCGTGGACGGCGCAGCAGTTTGAATCAGCCGTTCAACACCATCCTGACAGCGTTTGGCTCAGCCAGGCAGACCACCAAATTACCGGCTTTATCGTGTGGCAAACCGTGTTTGACGAATCCGAGCTGCACCTGATTGCCGTCGCGCCCGAATACCGCCGCCAAGGCATTGCGTCCGTCCTGTTGCAACACTGGCAAAACGCAGTGCAACAGCAAGGCGCAACCCGATTGCTGCTCGAAGTCCGCGCAAGCAATGAAACCGCGCAACAGCTCTACCGCAAACACGGCTTCCAAACCTGCGGCCGCCGCAAAAACTACTACGCCCTGCCCGACGGTGGCAGCGAAGACGCCGTATTGATGGAGAAATCATGTTAAGCAGCCGCTACCTGCACCTGCACGAAGCCTTGGGCTTGGGCCCGATGTGGCTGAACCAAAACGCCAAAATCATCCATGCCGCACCTCAAGCCGCAGCCGCACCCGTCCGCCCCAAAGCCATTGCTGCCGATACCGCGCAAGCCGTGCGTACTTTATCGGCTGGTGCACATCAAGCACGCACTGCCGCCATTGCCACTGCGCAAACGGCTAAACCTGCTGTCCGCGTTCCCGAAGCAGCACCCAAAGCCATTGCCGAAACAACGGCAAAAACAGAAAAAGCCGCGCATTCAGACAATCTGCCCCGTCTTGACGTAACCATCAGGTCGTCTGAAATCATGGTGGTCAGCATTTGCCCGTCCACCGAAGACAGCCTGCACGGTACGCTGTTTAGCGGCGACGTCGGCATGCTTCTCGATAATATCCTCGCCGCCATCGGCCTCAAGCCCGAGCAAGCGCATAAAACCGCATGGGTCAAAACCGCACCCGTGTTCACCGCCCTGCCCGATGCCGAACACATCCGCTCCGAGCTTGCCGAAATGCAAAACGAGCTGACCGCTTCGCAAGCGCGCGCAGTCTTATTTCTCGGCAAAATCTTTGATAGCCCAGACATGATCGGGTTGATGAACGAATTGTGCGCAGAGCGGCCGCATTTCGTCATTCCCCATCCCGCCCGCCTGCTGATGCAGCCGCAACTCAAAGCGCAGGCATGGCAAATCTTAAAGCCATTGAGACAGCTTTTGGCCAAGGCCGTCTGAACATTCTGTTCAACCTGAAATCAGGTTTTCACCAACAAAAAAGGGCGTGTTCGACACGCCCTAATGTTTATCAATATTCTGCCGAATGCCAGAAAGGCTGACCCACCGTCGGCGTACTGGCGCGCGCTTTCTCACGCGCCTCCACAGGTTCCGCCTCATAAGCCAGACGGCCCGACTCGACCGCAAGCGCAAAAGCGCGTGCCATATTGACCGGATCGCCGCTGCGGGAAACGGCGGTATTCAGCAGCACGCCGTCAAAGCCCCATTCCATCACTTGCGCCGCCTGCGAAGGCAAACCCAAACCCGCATCAATAATCAACGGCGTGTCGGGCAGGCGTTCGCGCAGGACTTTCAGTGCATAAGCATGAACCGCGCCCAAACCCGTGCCGATCGGTGCCGCCCACGGCATCAACGCCTGACAGCCTGCGTCAAGCAGTCGGCGGCAGGCAATCAGGTCTTCGGTGCAATAAGGCAGCACTTTGAAGCCGTCTTTAATCAGGATTTCCGCCGCTTCGACAAGCTGGAACACATCGGGCTGCAACGTGTCGTCATCGCCGATAAGTTCGAGCTTGATCCAATTGGTATCAAACACTTCACGCGCCATTTGCGCAGTGGTCACGGCTTCCTGAACGCTTTGACAGCCTGCGGTATTGGGCAACACAGGTACGCCCATTTCTTCCAACAACGACCAAAAGCCCTGCCCGTGCGCTTCGCCGCCGCTGCCGGCACGACGCAACGAAACGGTAATCATCGCCGGTTGCGCGATTTGGACAGACTGCTTGAGGATTTCCGGCGTCGGATAAGCAGCCGTACCAAGTAGCAGCCGTGAAGGGAAAGTTTCTCCATATAAGGCAAACATGATGGATTCCTTTGTATTGTTTTTTAGATTTTAAACATGGGGCAATCGGGCAACCCTGCCCGATATTCAAACAGGCAAAAGTCGGGCGCAAATACCCGACCTGTTGATTGCAAACCGCTTATCCGCCGACTACAGGGCGCACGATGTCCACTTTATCGTTTTCGTTTAAAACCGTTTCCGCATACGCGCCTTTGGCGACAAAATGGGTATTGACGGCAACGGCAAACGGTTTTTGCGGCGTGGTTTGGGCGATAAGGTCGGCAACGGTTGTGCCGTTTAATGTGACGGTTTCATTGTTCAATATAATCTTCATGATGTTTGCTCCTCTTGTCAGACTTCTTATTTTCAGACGGCCTTATTCATCCCACAAAGCCTGAAACGCTTTAACCACGGCTTCGGGATTTTCCGCTTCGGTAACGGCGCGGACGACGGCGAGGGAGGAAACGCCGGTGGCGAGTACGGCTCGGGCGTTGTTCAAATCGATGCCACCGATGGCGACGACGGGCGTGCCGCGAGCCTGTTTCACATATTCGCGCAGTTTCTCCAAGCCTTGCGGGGCGGTGGGCATTTGTTTGGTCGTGGTCGGGAAAATCGCGCCGCTGGCGACATAGCTGGGGTGTACGGATAGGGCGCGGTCGAGTTCGGCGACGGAGTGCGTACTCAAACCCAAGCGCAAACCAGCGGTGGCGATAGCGGCGAGGTTGGCGGTGTCCATGTCTTCCTGCCCGAGATGCACGCCGTATGCACCTGCAGCAATCGCTTCGCGCCAGTGGTCGTTGATGAAAAGCTGGGTTGCGCTGTTTTGACAAGCGGCGACGCAACGTTCGATTTCGCGTTTCAACTCGTCGCCATGCAAGGTTTTACAACGTAGTTGCACCGTGTCGGCACCTGCTTTGACCATGCGCTCGACCCAGTCGGCAGTGGGAACGACGGCGTAAAATTTTAGCGGGGATTTGAGTGGCGGGAAGGTCATGACAGCTCCGAAAGGAATAATTCGTTGTTATATTATCAGAAAAGGCCGTCTGAATAATATTTGTTTTCAGACGGCCTTTTAAACGGTTTGAAAAAGGACGTGTCAAATACGTCTTTTTTCCTATTACAACAGGAACATGGTTGCCAATCCCAAGAAAATCAGGAAACCGCCGGAGTCGGTGACCGCGGTAATCAGCACCGAGCTGCCCAATGCCGGGTCGCGTCCGGCTTTGTCCATCATGACGGGAATGAGGACGCCGACGGTCGCGGCAAGCAGAAGGTTTAAGGTCATCGCGGCCACCATGACCAAACCGATGCCGATGTTGCCATAGAGCAGCCATGAAATCACGCCCATGACCGTGCCCCAAATAATGCCGTTGACGAGGGCGACGCCGATTTCTTTTTTCAACAGGCGGCCTGCCTGTGTGCTGGTCATTTGCCCCATCGCCATGGCGCGGACGATCATGGTGATGGTTTGGTTGCCGGAGTTGCCGCCGATACCGGCGACGATGGGCATCAGTGCGGCCAGCGCGACGATTTTCTCGATACTGCCTTCAAATGCGCCAATTACGCGGCTGGCGATAAAGGCGGTACACAGGTTGATGGCGAGCCACATCCAGCGGTTTTTCACCGAATCCCAAACGGGCGCGAACAAGTCTTCCTCTTCCTGCAAACCCGCCATGTTCAACATATCCGCTTCCGATTCTTCGCGGATCACGTCCACCATTTCGTCAATGGTG
The DNA here is from genome assembly GCF_051958615.1 of Neisseria sp. P0009.S008. Classification (NCBI taxonomy): domain Bacteria; kingdom Pseudomonadati; phylum Pseudomonadota; class Betaproteobacteria; order Neisseriales; family Neisseriaceae; genus Neisseria; species Neisseria sp. P0009.S008. The sequence goes on along the minus strand of NZ_JBQCVG010000003.1, from coordinate 11,145 downwards.
ATCCTGCCGATCAGCTTTTTGTTTTCATCGACAACCGGCGCAGTTACCAAGTCATAGCGTTCAAACGCCTGCGCCGCTTCTTCCACGTCGTCTTCCGGACGGAAGCGCACGACTTCGGTGGCCATCACGTCCGCCACCATGTCTTCGGGGTCGGCGACCAAGAGTTTGCGGATAGGCAGCACGCCTTGCAACACGTCGTTTTCATCGACCACGAAAATCTTGTCGGTATGGTCGGGCAGGCTGTCGAAACGGCGCAAGTAGCGCAACACGACCTCACACGTCACATCGGCGCGGATGCTGACCAATTCAAAGTCCATAATCGCGCCGACTTGGTTGTCTGCGTAAGACATCGCCGCTTTGACCTGCTCGCGCTCTTCTTCATCACGCGTTTGCAGCGCTTCGTACACCACTTGGTGCGGCAAGTCGTCTGCCAGTTCTGCCAATTCGTCTGCGTCCAAATCATCGACGGCGGCCAACAGCTCGTCTTTGTCCATGGACTCGATCAGCATTTCACGCACGGAGTCGGATACTTCCAGCAAGACTTCGCCGTCGTCTTCAGGGGCGACCAAAAGCCAAACGATGTTACGCTCGCGCGGTGGCAGGGATTCCAAGACGGCGGCCACGTCGGCAGGGTGCAACTCGGCTAAGAGGACGGTCAGCTCTGTGAACTTGTCGCGCAGGCTTGCGTCTTCAATCGGCACACCGGCTTCGATTTGTTCAAAGGCCGGCTCGAGGACTTCGCATAAGGCATGGATGCGGTCGATATCGTCAGAGATGCGATCGTCGGAAATGCGGTCTTCTACCACATCATTGTCGGGGGTATTGTCGAGATTCGGAGGGGTTTGTTCGATGCTCATAAATGCTCCGCCCGCCGGACGCGGGAAGGCATTTCGGCGAGATGATTATTGTTGTTGTGTATCAGATGGGAAGTTCAAAGGCGAACTGGGAAGGTCCATAATTCAAGCCTGCTGAGAGGCGAAGAGTTGCAAACGGTACATATTCTACTCTTTTTTAGGCCGTTTTACCATTTTTAACGGGAAAGGCCGTCTGAAATTTAAATTTCAGACGGCCTTTTCATTTGCTCAAACCTTATTCTTTAGGCAGGCGCAGGACGGAGACGATGAATCCGCCCCAAATGACGATCAATGCGACAAGCATCATAATAATGGCTGAAGTACTCATTATTCGTCTCCTTCACGTTCGTGTTCATGTTCGTCTTTGACGTTGAAGTTCTGACCATGTTTCCACGGCAAGAACGACAGCAGGACAGACAATACCAAGAGAGCGCCCACCATGCCCCAACCAAAGATATTGAGGAAGCTGTCAGGATAGCCGCTGTAATTCTCTTTTAAGAGGCCGGCGGTATCTTGATAAAGCATATAGCCGAGCATAGCGACGGTAACCACCACGCTGGCAGTCCAAACTTTACCGACACGGATGGAAGACAGCGCGTTCAAGTGATTGCGCAGTTCCGGCAGCTTGTGCAACAGGACAATCGCCAGAACGTAAACAAAACCAGAAGCCACAATGCCGTAGGTATTGATGAATTTATCCAATACGTCCAACACAGGCAGGCCGGTGGTCGTACCGAACAGCAAGGTAGAAATAATCGCCATTGGCACGCCTGCAATCAGAGTCGCGCTGACACGGCCGATGTTCATTTTGTCTTGAATCGCGGCCACAATCACTTCAACGATGGAAATCATGGAAGTTACACCGGCAAACACCAGCGAGCCAAAGAACAACACGCCGATCAACGCGCCCATAGGGGCTTGGTTGATGATGGTCGGGAACGCGATAAACGCCAAGCCGATACCGCTGGATGCCACTTCGCTGACTTCCTTGCCTGCCGCGTGCGCCATAAAGCCCAATGCTGCGAATACGCCGATACCGGCGAGCAACTCAAAGCTGCTGTTGGCAAAGCCTACAACCAAGCCCGTGCCGCCCAAGTCGGTTTTTTTCTTCAGGTAAGAAGAATAAGTAATCATAATGCCGAAGCAGATGGAGAGCGAGAAGAAAATCTGGCCATATGCGGCTACCCAGACTTTCGGATCTGCCAAACGGCTCCAGTCAGGCGTAAACAAAGCGTCCAAACCTTTTGCCGCACCCGGCAGAGTCAGGGCAATGCCCACCATGATGACAAACATCACCACCAACAAAGGCATGAAGAATGTGGATGCACCGGCTACACCTTTTTGTACGCCCAAAGCCATAATCGCCAGCGTAAACACCCAGACGGCAATCAGCGGGCCGGCAACTTTGCCGACAAAATCCAAACCCAAGTCTTTGGCATCGGCCATTTGCAGGAAGTCTTTGAAGAAGAAGGTCTGCGGATCCGCACCCCATGCCGAAGTCAAAGAATAATAGGCATAGCTTGCCGCCCAGCCGACAATCACGGCGTAGTAGATACAGATGATGACGTTGGTCAGGAAGTTCCACCAACCCATCGGCTCAAACAAACGGCCGAGGCGACGGAAAGCCAAAGGAGGCGAACCGCGGTAACGGTGGCCGATGGCATAGTCGAGCAGCAACAGTGGAATACCTGCCGTCAACAGCGCAACCAAATAAGGGAGGATGAAAGCACCGCCGCCGTTGTCGAAAGCGATGTAAGGGAATCGCCAAATGTTGCCTAAGCCCACGGCCGAGCCGATGGCAGCAAACATAAAGGCGCGGCGACTGCTAAACGTCGCGCGTTCGCTGGATTGAGAATTTGACACGATGAACCTCTTAAAAGTCGAGTGTCGCCAAGGCCGTTCAGCCTTGCGCGTATATATTTAGGAATCAGGCCGGACAAGCCGGTCGGTTAAAGTAGATATTCGGACAAGGATAATATCCGGTATAGAGGATGCACCGCTTATGGCCATGCAAACACAATCTGACCTTATCGTAAAAAAATTTAACACTGTTGGCAAGTCAGTATTGAATTTAAATCACAAGCAAAATCTTCATACACTACGACTAAAACCTTCATACACTTAATTTATATAACCCCAAACACCGCACAACCCCTCCGTTTCCCCCCCTCCCTTGCTCCGACCATTTTCCCTTTGCTAAAAACCGCCCCCTTATCCGGCAAGGAAGAGCAGGAATCCAAGACGTTTAAATTCCATGTCATCAAAAATGTTCAGACGGCCTTTTACTTTTGCTCCATCAAACCCGGGCCGTCTGAAAATTACACTGTTGTATGTTGTAATCAAAAGCCACACTCAAATTCTGTTTAATATAAACAAAAACAATCCGCCTCTTCCCGTTTTCTTCATTACCATGATTTAAAACGAGCATAAAACACTAAAAACAGAATTAATAAAAAATAAAATTTCAAAAAATATACAATAACAATAAATTCAAACCCATACTCCTACTCTAATCATCTACAATTAAAAATAATCGAACCTAAAAATTTCAATAAAACATTAATTACACAACACTACAATTTTGCTATAATTGCCACCATTCGCTCCATAACCCAAAACCCAAAAGAAGAGGAAAAGCCATGGGTATCAAAGTTGCCATCAACGGCTACGGCCGTATCGGCCGCCAAGTAGTGCGCGCTATTTTCGACTACAAACTGCAAGACCAACTCGACATCGTTGCCATCAACGCCAGCGGCAGCATCGAAACCAATGCTCACCTGACCAAATTCGACACTGTTCACGGCCGCTTCAACTCTGAAGTTTCCCACGACGAGAAACACCTCATCATCGACGGTAAAAAAATCCCTTACTTCTCTACCCGCAACCCAGCCGAATTGCCATGGGGCGAATTGGGCGTTGACCTGGTAATGGAATGTACCGGCGCGTTCACCAGCAAAGAGAAAGCCAAAATCCACTTAGAAAGCGGCGCGAAAAAAGTGCTGATTTCCGCTCCCGGCGGCGATGACGTTGACGCAACCATCGTTTACGGCGTAAACGACGACGTGATTACCGACGACATGACTGTTATCTCCAACGCGTCTTGTACCACCAACTGCCTGGCACCTGTTGCCAAAGTGTTGAACGAAAACATCGGTATCGTAAACGGCGTGATGACCACCATCCACGCGCTGACCAACGACCAAACCGTAACCGACGTACGCCACAAAGACCTGCGCCGTGCGCGTAGCGGCGTGGAAAACATGATTCCGACCAAAACCGGTGCTGCAAAAGCCGTCGGTTTGGTATTGCCGGACCTGAAAGGCAAACTCGACGGCCTCGCCATCCGCGTACCGACCGTCAACGTTTCCCTGGTTGACCTGAGCTTCCAAGCAGGCCGCGACACTTCTGCCGAAGAAATCAACGCGCTGATGAAAGCCGCGTCCGAAGAAGGCCGTCTGAAAGGCGTATTGGCCTACAATACCCTGCCGCTGGTTTCTATGGATTTCAACCACACTACCCAAGCCAGCACATTTGACTCTACGCTGACCAAAGTCACCGCAGGCAAAATGGTTAAAGTGTTCGCATGGTACGACAACGAGTGGGGCTTCAGCTGCCAAATGCTGAACACCGCGCGCCGTATGTTCGGTTTGGAAGTACGTCCGTTCTAATCGGCTTCCAACACAAAGGCCGTCTGAAACATCTTTTCAGACGGCCTTTTGTATTTCCTTTAAAATATCGCATTCCCATTTATTTTCAGACGGCCTCTTCATGTTTCCCAACGAATCCGCCCCCAATCTCCTGCAAGGCTTGAACCCCGAACAACTCTCCGCCGTAACCTGGCCGCCGCAATCCGCCCTCGTTTTGGCAGGCGCGGGCAGCGGCAAAACGCGCGTACTGACCACGCGCATCGCATGGCTTTTGCAAACCGGTCAGGCAACACGACATAGCATTATGGCAGTTACGTTTACCAACAAAGCTGCAAAAGAGATGAATCGTCGTGTTAGTGAACTCTTACATCTCAAAGATACAGGGGAAACAACAAGAGCAGAACCCATGCTGATCGGTACATTTCATGGGATTTGTCATCACCTTCTACGAAGACACCACCGCGACGCTGGCCTTCCCTCTTCCTTCCAAATCCTCGACAGCGGCGACCAGCTTTCCCTCATCAAACGCCTGCTCAAAAGCCTCAACATCGCCGAAGAAATCATCGCGCCGCGTTCGCTGCAAGGCTTTATCAACGCGCAAAAAGAATCCGGCTTGCGCGCTTCCGTATTGAGCGCGCCCGATCCGCACACACGCCGCATGATTGAGTGCTACGCCGAATACGACAAAATCTGCCAACGCGAAGGCGTGGTCGATTTTGCCGAACTCATGCTCCGCAGCTACGAAATGCTGCAAAGCAACGAAATCCTGCGCCAACACTACCAAAACCGCTTCAACCACATTCTGGTTGACGAGTTCCAAGACACCAACAAGCTGCAATACGCGTGGCTGAAACTGATTGCCGGCAACCACGCCGCCGTCTTTGCCGTCGGCGACGACGACCAAAGCATCTACCGCTTCCGCGGCGCAAACGTCGGCAACATGACCGCGCTGATGGAAGAATTCCACATCGACGCGCCCGTCAAACTCGAACAAAACTACCGCTCCGTCGGCAACATCCTCGCCGCCGCCAACGCCGTCATCGAAAACAACGACGAACGCCTCGGCAAAAACCTGCGCACCGACGCCGAAGCAGGCGACAAAATCCGCTATTACTCCGCCTTTACCGACCTCGAAGAAGCCCAATTCATCGTGGACGAAACCAAAGCCCTTGAACGCGAAGGCTGGGATTTGGACGAGATCGCCGTCCTCTATCGCAGCAATGCCCAATCCCGCGTTATCGAACAAAGCCTGTTCCGCAGCGGCATCCCCTACAAAATCTACGGCGGGCTGCGCTTTTACGAACGCCAAGAAATCAAACACGCGCTCGCCTACCTGCGCCTCGCCGTCAATCCCGACGACGACAACGCCCTCTTGCGCGTGATCAACTTCCCACCGCGCGGTATCGGCGCACGCACCGTCGAAAACCTTCAGACAGCCTCAACCGAACAAGGCATCACCCTCTGGCAGGCAGCCTGCAATGCCGGCGCAAAAGCCGCCAAAATCGCCGCCTTCGTCCGCCTGATTGAAGCCCTGCGCAACCAAGTCGGACAAATGCCCCTGCCCGAAATCATCGTCGGCATCCTCAAAGACAGCGGCCTGACCGAACACTACCGAACCCAAAAAGGCGACAACCAAGACCGCCTCGACAACCTCGACGAACTGGTCAACGCCGCCATCGAGTTCAAACCCGAAGACAGCAACTTCGAAATCCTGCCCGACAACATTTCAGACGACCCCGCCTTCCCCATCCTCGCCTTCTTAAGCAACGCCGCCCTCGAATCCGGCGAAAACCAAGCAGGCGCAGGCGAAAAAGCCGTCCAACTCATGACCGTCCACGCCGCCAAAGGCTTGGAATTCAACGCCGTCTTCCTCACCGGCATGGAAGAAGGCCGCTTCCCCAGCGAATACTCCCTCGCCGAACGCGGCGGCCTCGAAGAAGAACGCCGCCTCATGTACGTCGCCATCACCCGCGCCCGCAAACGCCTCTACATCACCATGGCGCAACAACGCATGCTGCACGGACAAACCCAATTCGGCATCGTCTCCCGCTTCGTCGAAGAAATCCCACCCGAAGTGCTGCACTACCTGTCCGTCAAAAAGACCGCCTACGACAGCTACGGCAGCCCGCGCCAAACCGCCGCACCCAAAGACAAAATCATCGACGATTACAAACAGCCCCAAACCTACGCGGGCTTCCGCATCGGACAAAACGTCCGCCACACCAAATTCGGCACCGGCGTCATCATCGATGCCGTAGACAAAGGCGAATCCGCCCGACTGACCATCAACTTCGGCAAACAGGGCGTGAAAGAGCTGGATACCAAGTTTGCGAAATTGGAAGAGATGTAAAAGGGAGACGGCAGAGGTCGTCTGAAACCCGTAGCGTGGGCTTTGCCCACGAATCAAACTCAAATTTCAGACGACCTTTTTTAGCCGTCATTATCGTGGGCAAAGCCTACGCTACAATGTACACCGAGAGGCAAAAGGCCGTCTGAAAACTAGATTTCAGACGGCCTTTATTCTAAAAGTTTTCAGACGACGTTTGAGATTGTCTGAAAGTTGGAAACAATGGTTTGAACAGCAAAAAACGCGTGCGTGCGTACCGCACACACCCTACACATTGGTTTTAAAGTTTGTGCCGCCCGCAGGTAAGGTGTGTGGCGTAGCCACGCACGCGGTTGGTAGGGATGCAGGCTACGGCTTGCTGCACCTCGGTTTTAAAGTTTGTACCGCCGCAGGTAGGGTGTGTGGCGCAGCCACGCACGCGGTTGGCGGGGATGCAGGCTACGGCTTGCTATAAATCTTTTTCTAACAACGTAACTGTTACAGTGTTATTTTCTACTTTATAAACCGAAATTTTATGAATAGTTGGATAAGATATCTTCAGTGTTGATGCGATAATAGAATTAAATAAAGTTTCATATTCATCATTAGTCTCATCAGTAATTCTGTATAGACTTTTTCCCAAATTTGTTAGTTCTATAAATTCTAATTTTAAATTTTCTCTATTTGATGAATCATGAAATGCAATCAAATTGCTCCTTTGATAAATATGAAAATAATTAAAATTGTTTTGCGTATATCGTGGGATCTTCTCTACTTCTTTAATACTTCCTGGAATTTTTGATATCAATCCGATATCATATAATATATTGAATATTTTATGCTTTTCATTATTTGGCATAAAGTCTGCAATAATAAAGCCTTCTCCAATGATATAAGGTAATGTTTTAAGGAAAATTTCAATCTCATGTTTAGAGACCATAGACAATAAGTTTAAAAGTCTCAGGCTGACTGTATTTGGTTTGGATACTTCTTCGGCTAATAATTTTCCCCATAGCTGCTTCATCTCAACTTCATCAATGTTTTTCGCATATTCTCTCCATTGATTGAAAAAACTCTGTGATGCGTTTTCATCTGTATATTCTTTTTGCGAAAATTGAGCCATTACACTTTGGACAGCAAATTCAATACATTGCTGGACATTATCAGCTTGTTTCTGCTCAAAGTTTGTTATATTCCCATCACTATCTATGTCCAATTGTCCTTCCTCAATAAGCTTAGCCTCTCTCTTCGCTTTAGCCTCAATCAGTAGATTAGCTGCTTTTTGTTTGGCAATTCGCTTTCCAAAGAACAATTCAAATATTTTTCCTACGCCATTAGGAATACTTTCTACTAATGGTGTCAAATCAGCTTTAATTTTGGGTAATAATGGCATAAAAAATTTTCTCTTTTATAGATGATTGAATTTTGAGATTCTATTACTCAATCACTCCGCACCAAATAATAATCCTTCCTTAATTCCCCGAATTTTATCACGGAGAACAGCAGCCTCTTCAAACTGCAAATCCCTAGCCGCCTGCTGCATGGCTTTTTCCAGTTTGGCAATTTCTTTAATCGCGTCTTCTTCGTTGTGAATCTCACCGACTTTAACTTTGTTTTTGCCTTTCAGACGACCTTTGCCGCCGTCTTCTTCGTGGTACACGCCGTCGATGATGTCTTTGACCTGTTTTTTAATCTGCTGCGGTACGATGCCGTGTTCTTCGTTGAATTTCATCTGTTTTTCGCGGCGGCGTTCGGTTTCGTCGATGGCGGCTTTCATGGAGTCGGTGATTTTGTCGGCGTACAGGATGGCGACGCCGTTCACGTTGCGCGCGGCGCGGCCTATGGTTTGAATCAGGCTGCGGTGTGAGCGCAGGAAGCCTTCTTTGTCGGCGTCGAGGATGGCGACGAGGGAAACTTCGGGAATGTCGAGGCCTTCGCGCAAGAGGTTGATGCCGACGAGTACGTCAAACAGGCCGAGCCGCAAATCTCTAATAATTTCAACGCGCTCTACGGTGTCGATGTCGCTGTGCAGGTAGCGCACTTTGATGCCGAGTTCGCTGTAGTAGTCGGTGAGTTGTTCCGCCATGCGTTTGGTGAGGGTGGTAACGAGCACGCGTTCGCCTTTTTGAATGCGGTCGTTGATTTCGCTCATTAAGTCATCGACTTGGGTGGCGACGGGGCGGATGATGATTTGGGGGTCGACCAGCCCTGTGGGGCGGACGACTTGTTCGACCACTTGTCCGGCGTGTTCTTCTTCGTATTTGGCGGGGGTGGCGGAGACGAAGACGGTTTGCGGCATGACTTTTTCAAATTCGTGAAATTTGAGTGGGCGGTTGTCGCGGGCGGAAGGCAGGCGGAAGCCGTAATCCACGAGGTTTTGTTTGCGCGAGGCGTCGCCTTTGTACATGCCGCCGATTTGGGTAACGGTAACGTGGCTTTCGTCGATGAACATGATGGCGTTGTCGGGCAGGTAGTCCATCAGCGTGGGCGGCGGTTCGCCTTCTTTTTTGCCGGAGAAGTGGCGGGAGTAGTTTTCGATGCCTTTGCAGAAGCCCATTTCGTAGAGCATTTCGAGGTCGAAACGGGTGCGCTGTTCGATACGTTGTTGTTCGACGGGGCGTTGTTCGCGGGCGAAAAATTCGATGCGTTCGCGCAATTCTTCTTTGATGGACTCGCAGGCGCGCAATACGGTGTCGCGCGGGGTAACGTAGTGGCTGGACGGGAAGACGGTGTAACGGCCGACGCGCTGGTGCAGGCTGCCTGAAAGCGGGTCGAACATATCGAGGCGGTCGATTTCGTCGTCGAACAGGCTGATGCGTAAGGCGTTTTCGGAGCTTTCGGCGGGGTACACGTCAATCACGTCGCCGCGCACGCGGAAGCTGCCGCGTTTGAAATCCAAATCGCCGCGTTCGTACTGCATGGAAACGAGCGTGGCGATGATGTCGCGCTGCTCGATGGTGTCGCCTTCTTTGACGGACAACACCATTTGTTGATATTCGGTCGGGTCGCCGATACCGTAAATGGCGGACACAGTGGCAACGATAATCACGTCGTCGCGCGTCATCAGATTTTTTGTGGCGGAAAGGCGCATTTGCTCGATGTGTTCGTTAATCGCACTGTCTTTTTCGATGAACAAATCGCGGCTGGGCACATAGGCTTCTGGCTGGTAATAGTCGTAGTAAGAGACAAAATATTCCACCGCATTTTCGGGGAAAAATTCGCGCATTTCAGCGTAGAGCTGGGCGGCAAGGGTTTTGTTGTGCGCCATGATGATGGCGGGGCGGCCGCTTTGGGCGATGACGTTCGCCATGGTGTAAGTTTTGCCCGAACCGGTTACGCCGAGAAGGGTTTGATAGGCAAGGCCGTCTGAAAGCCCTTCGAGCAGGCCGGCAATGGCGGTAGGCTGGTCGCCGGCGGGCGGGAAGGGTTGGTGGAGTTTGAATGGGGAATTTGGGTATTGGATGACTTCCATATTGCCGCCTGTTTTATGTTCAGGTAAAGAGAGGATTATAACAAAGGGCCGTCTGAAAATTGATAGTGTGCCAATCTGACAAGACTAAATATTTCATCTCCTTCCTTAGCTAACTAAGGTTGGTTGTGTTAGCCGGAACAATTAAACTCCCCTCTCCCAAAACGTGTCCCCCACGTCCTTTTTCTTTATCCGCATCCTCCCTTTCGATCAGGTTTCTATCCCGTAAAAGGCCGACACTCCGCATCATTGCCCCTAAATATCTCCTCGCCGTCCGTACAGCTGCCCTTCCCCTTCATCTTCCCGCACACCACCGCAGTCAACGACTCGTTCAAGCGCAATACCCTCGGCTCCGCCTCCCTGTCCAACGCCACTGCCTTCAGGGTAAACTTCCCCTCCAAGATCCCCTTAGCCTGGCCGCTCATCCTGATACAGAAACCGCCCGCCTCCTTCACCGGCAGCTCCGGCCACTTCGTCGACGTCAGCTTAAAGCTGCCCTTTTTCGTGTAGAACTGCTCCATAAAGCGCGCATTTTCCAGCAGGGCGGCATGCGCCGCACGCAGGTTGGCCGATCGAACCGATTCCCGGTAGGCCGTAAATGCCGCCATCGCCAATATCGAAACCAACAACATCACCACCAACAGCTGTATCAAAGAATAGCCCCTCTGCACAGTTGCCCTATTCCGTTTTCCATCAAATACATTTAAGTACATCTCTTTATTCCCTTTATCTTTTATATCCTCATCCGACAAGAGGCTATCCGTTTATCCCTTTACCCAATGTAAAGTCTCCATTTGTCCAGGTCTTCATTCCCGGCCCCATACAAAGCCGCCCGTCAACCCGAACCGC